>USQP01000255.1 GCA_900556945.1 uncultured Clostridium sp. | reverse complement strand
CTAGCTTCGTCGGCAGCGTCAGATGTGTATAAGAGACAGTATTTGTATTCTAACAATTAATTTTGTCCATTCTGTGAATGAAAAGTGAAAAGTTAAAAAATTTATGGTTGTTCTCCTAAAGTAACGGTTAATTCTTTTTCTTGTCCATTACGATTTACTTTAATTTTTAATTCATCACCAATATTATGAGAATTTTTGATTTCATTTAATTCATCCATCTTTGAGATTTTTTTACCTTCTGCTTCAATAATAACATCTCCGGCTTTCATACCAGCTTTTTCAGCTGCTGAGAAATCCTCAACTGATTTCACATAAACACCTGCTACTAAATTGTATTTTTTGGCTGTTTGTTCATCTAGATCCATACCAGAAATTCCAATATAAGGTCTTTTTACTTTACTATATTGAATTAGTTGAGAAGTAATATCAGTTGTTGAATTAATTGGAATAGCAAATCCCATTCCTTCGATTCCTGTACCAGAAAGCTTTAAGGTATTAATTCCAATTACTTTTCCTTCACTATTTACTAAAGCACCACCACTGTTACCAGAATTAATAGCAGCATCTGTTTGAATTAAAGTGAATTTCTTTCCATCTGAATCGGTAACTTCTCGATTAACAGCACTAATTACACCACAAGTAATACTACTTTGCATGCCTAGTGGATTTCCAACAGCCATGGCAAATTCACCAACTTTTATATTATCGGAGTCAGCAAATTCTGCTTTGGATAATCCAGTTTTATCAATTTTGATTACGGCTAAATCGGTTTGATCATCCATTCCAACAATCTTAGCTTCATATTCTGTTTCATCATTAAATAATGTTACCGTTACTTTTGTTGCTTCAGAAACCTCATAATAAGATTCTGAAGAAGAAGTAGAAACAATATGATTATTCGTTAAAATATAGCCATCTTCGCTTATAATGATGCCAGATCCACTAGCAGTTGCTGTTGAAGTTTGAGATTGATTTCCAAATATAGAAATCATAGAACTAACATTATATTCAACTTTGATACCAACAATAGAAGGTAAGATTTTATTGGCTGCATATACTGCGGTATCAGAATAATTCGATAGCGAAGTTTGAGTTACATAGCCACTATTTATCGTATTAGAAGAAGAATCGATAGTTTTTCCTAATAAATTATCTCTAATTGATGGTATCCCAAAACAAGCACCTATTACTACACTACATCCTAATACTCCACTTATAAAAGGTATAAGAACTCCTTTCCCAAATCCTAATTTTGCTTTATTTTCATTTTTAGACTCGTAAACTGTTTTCGCATTATTTGGATTTTGAACTGTTTGGAAATTACTTGATTTTTCTTGTTTACTTTTTTCTTCCATTTTTAAACCTCCTAAAAATATAGATTAATAATATATTATCTTATTTTAGATATATCATACAATAGGTTTGTGAATATTTTGTGAAAAAAAATAAAAAAGTTAAGTGATTTTATTCTTGTTTGCTATTGAAAAAAAATGTCTAAAAATATATAATTAGGTAAAATAAAAAGAAAAGGATGATCAATATGAAAGCAAGAGAAAATAAAGGGATTACAATGGTTACGTTAGTAATTACTATTATTGTATTATTAATTATTGCGGGAATAGGAATATATAGTGGAACAGGAACAATAAAAAAGGCAAAATTAGAAGAATTAAAAACGAATATGTTACTAATTCAAGCAAAAGCAAAAGAGTATGTAGAAAATGCGAATTTTAAATTAGGAACCAAAATTGATGATGCACAAGAAACTGAACGAGACGATAGAATTGGTAAAGCAAAAGCTGAACTAAAGGGTGAGGAAATAGAAAAGTCAGATATCAGTGATATCATAAGGGAAAAAGAAGAGGATGAAGGAAATTATATCTATTATTATAAATTAACAGAAGAGCAGTTAAAAGAAATAGGACTTTCTGATGTGAAATCAAGTACGCAAAATGGAGAATATATAGTCTGTCTCTTATACACATCTCCGAGCCCACGAG
>USQP01000254.1 GCA_900556945.1 uncultured Clostridium sp. | reverse complement strand
TTTGTATTCAATATCTGATTCATATCAATCTCCGCTTCACTTTTTTAATTAGTGTATGTAAAAAAACAGATATTATAATGCAAAAACTTGTCAAAAATGACTAAAATTCATTTTTTGTTTTCTTATTAACATTAGAAGAAACTTCAAATCTGGTTTCAAAACATTTAAAATCAAACAGCTCATTTTCTTCTAAACAATCTAAATAAATATCAAGTTCGTCTAAACTTCTACAAGCAGCAATTACAATAGGATTTAAATGGCATTTAAACATTAATTCTAAAGCTAAATCTAAAGCACGAATAATCGAACCTTTTTCTTTGTGAATGATTAAATAAAAAGCTTCTCTAAATCGAGCCAAAGAAAAATTTTTGAATTTATCTAAAGACACAACATAGATGTCTTGAATCACTTCTATAATTGAATTATATTTGCTATTTGAAGTTTTATAAATTCTTTCGACATCTTCATATTTATAAGGCAAATAGGCTTTTTGATCTTTTTCTGAAATGATTAAAACATTGTTGTCCATTTTATATCCTCCCACATTTTTGTAATTACTTACATTATAACTTCAAAGAAAAGACTTGTAAATAAAAATAAAGTAAAAAAATATTACATTTATATTACATCTTAATCAGATATTGAAAAGAAAAATTTCATATGGTATATTAAAATAGTAAACGTAACATAAAAAGGAGAAACAAGTGTACAGAATTAGTGATTTTGAAAAAGCAAGTAAAAGAATGTTTATATTTGAAAAATTAGTTATGATATTGCTATACATCATAATCATACCGATTATTATATATAACCTAACATTGATGATAAAATCTTATATTCATCCTACAGAAATTCCAGACTTTTTTGGATTTAAAAGCTTTGTAATTATTTCTGAAAGTATGGAACCTACTATTATGACAGGAGATGCTATTTTAGTAAAAGAAGTAAAACAAGAAAAATTAAAGGTAAAAGATATCATATCTTTTCAAGATGGTGATTCTATTAATACCCATAGAATTGTTGAAATATTAGAAGATAACGGAATGATTAAATATAAAACAAAAGGTGATAATAATAAAAAAGAGGATAAAGAACTTGTCACATATGACAAGATAGAAGGAGTATATCAGTTTAGAATAAAAGGATTTGGGAAAACAGTCGAAATCATAAAAAATAAGATAACATTAGTAGCGTTACTTATTATTCTAGTTTTAATTTCTGTTTGTCAAGTAAGAATTAATAAAAAAAGACTGATTCGAAAAGAAAAAAGATATGAATACAATAAAAATTTACAACAAAAAATGAATCATTAATTAATAAAACCTCTTAAGATGAATATACTTAAAAGTATCATGTTTAGGAGGTTTTTTATGTTAAAAATGATCGAATTACCATATCCGTTAGATGCTTTGGAACCATATTATTCTATGCAAACGCTAGATTTACATTATCATATTTTATATAAGGGATATGTAGACAACACCAATAAAACAGAAGAAAAACTAGAAAAAGCACGAAGTACAGGAAATTTTGAGAATATAAAATGTCTAGAAAAAGATTTAAGCTTTTATGGCTCAGGTGCTATTTTACACGAATTATTCTTTACTAATATGGGACCGGCTATTCCAACTGAACCAAACACGGAATTGATGGAACAAATCATAAAGGATTTTGGAAGCTTTGAAAAGTTTAAAAAACAATATATAGAAGCAAGTAAAGCTGTGGAAGCATCTGGGTGGTGTTTGCTTGTTTGGGTTTCAAAGTGGAACAAATTAGAAATTTTACAATGTGAGAAACACCAAAATTTAACTTTATGGGGATGCAAACCGCTTCTAGTATTAGATATGTGGGAACACTCCTATTATTTGCAATATCAAACGAAAAGACCTGAATATGTAAATGCTTTTTGGAATATCTTAAATTGGAATGAAGTAAATAAAAGATATGCTAGCATAATAAAATAAATTTATGCAAAATGAGGTGAGGAATTATTTTTCTAACTCATCTTATTTTAGAT
>USQP01000253.1 GCA_900556945.1 uncultured Clostridium sp. | reverse complement strand
ACGAGATTACTACGCGTCTCGTGGGCTCGGAGATGTGTATAAGAGACAGATATACTACATATTTATCTGAAATTTCTGACCATATATATTTTGTTTCATATGTAATTGTATCTCCTATACCAGTATAATCATATGAAAATGTTGCATAATAAAATGTCTTTCCTTCTACTTCTATACTATCCATATCAGATAATTTTACATTTTGATAGCTATTTTCTTCTTCATAATATTCTTCACTGTCTTCAAGAGTTTCATAATATTTATCCTTATCTCCATATTGACTAGCTATTTTTATCGATATATCATCCTTGTCTAAAGATCTATAATTATCTGATACATATCTTGAAATATATCCTGATGGTATTTTAAATGTTACTTTTATTTTATCATCATAAGATATAATTTCATTATCTTTTGTAGATGTTGTTGAATTGGTTGTTGTGTTGGTGCTTGAACTACTTGTACTTGAACCCAAAATTGATTTTGAGCTATTAGCCGAAAAATTTTCTATTAACTCATATAATTTTGAGTCTTGTAAATTTTTCATTAAAGTTTGTTGGTCAGATTGTGTTAAATCATCTGCTTTGACACTATTTTTAACATCTACTTCGTCGATATTTTCATTAAACTTTTGGCTATATTCTATGTTTAATGTTACTTTTCCAAAGTCTGGTATGTCAGATTCAAATTTTAAAATTCCTTCTCCGTCGCTTTTCTTTTCAATATTAATTGTTCCTGTTAATAATTCATTAAATATTCCGATTACTTCTTTTTCTTCTTCCTCTTCACTTGTTGAAACTTCAATACTATAGGTATTTTTTTCAGTTTGCGTTACAGCCATTGTAATTGTTGTATCCGTTTCTTCATCATATACAACTCCTGAAACTTTTACTACTTGTGGTACGAAACCTTGTGTATAGATAGCTATCTCTATTGTTGATTCATCGTTAGTATCTACCTCTTCTAAATTATCAATTAAATCTTCTAATCCTTCTGCTATTTCGTCTTTTTCTTCAAAACAATTTAAGAATTCTTCATTATCTTTTAAGTTTTTAATTACTGTCGTAAATTCATTCAAGAATTGCTCTTGATTCATTTTTATTGTATTTTTAGTCGTATTAATATTCTTTCCGTTAATAGTAAGATTTTCTTTTTGTGAAGAGCAATATTCTGGCTTAATAGTAGCTACTAGTTCTTTTTTCAAAATATTCATAGCTTTTTCGAAAGATACTTTTTCCTCGTTTGTTATCTTTTGGTTTTCTAAAGCATCTTCCATGAAAGAATAAAATTCATCATCTATATCTTCTACTTCAATACATTTATCTAATAAATCCTTTAATTGCATATATGTCTTTTCATCATCGATATCCGAATACATTTGAAGATTCAATAAATCTTCATCCTCATAATCTGATTCTAAATTTAAAACTAATTTTTTGTTTTCATTATCCGTTTGTGCTTCTACTTTTATGTCAGTTTTATTAATTAAATCTAGAACCTCTTCGTCAATTTCATCTATATCTGTATCGATATCCACATCTAATTTAAGTGATGTCTTTGATGTTGTATAATCAAGATCTTTAATTTTAGTTGTATAGGAATCAATTGTACTTTCTACTAATCTCTTATATACTTGATCTGGTTTCATATAAAAGTTAAAGTAATAGGTAAGGCCTGCTACAACTGCTATTACTAATATAATTATAAATATCAATAATGCAATTAATCCTTTCTTTCCCTTTTTCTTTTTAGGTGCTTCTGTACTTACTTTGTAAGTACTCGCATTTGATATTGGATCAACATTTTGATTTACTTGTGATTCCACTTTTGATTGCTCATTTTGATTTTCTTGTACTTGTTCCTTTGGTTGCTCATTCTCATTTGTTTGTTTGTTTTCTTCCATTATTATTCCCCTTTCAATTTAATATTACTCTATATATTTTATATCACAATATTTTCTATTTTGCAATTTTTTTACTATTTTACTACTTCCACATTAATTTCTAATTTTTCTCCGTTAATATTTGTTTCAATATATTCTTTTTTC
>USQP01000252.1 GCA_900556945.1 uncultured Clostridium sp. | reverse complement strand
ACGAGATTACTACGCGTCTCGTGGGCTCGGAGATGTGTATAAGAGACAGGAAATAAAGATATAACCATCTTTGTCTATTTTCGCTAAATCCCCTGTATGTAGCCATCCATCTTCTAAAGTCTCCTTTGTCGCTTCTTCATTATTATAATATCCTAACATAATAGATGGACCTTTTGCAAGTAATTCTCCTATTCCTTCTTCATTCGGATTTTCTATTTTTACATCTAAGCTCGGAAATGCCTTTCCTATTGAACCTAATCTTTGATATTTATCATCTTCTGCTGCTATTACTGGTGAGCTTTCTGTTAGACCATATCCTTGAAGGGTTCGCACTCCTAATTCATTAAATCCTTTTTCAGCCTCTGGATCAAATGCTGCACCACCTGCAACAAATAGTCTTACTTTTCCTCCTAAATTATCATGAATTTCTTTAAATATTTTTCTTCTTATATCAATTCCAAACTTTAACAAGAAATTACTAATTTTAATTCCTTTTTTAACTGTTTCAAGTTTGCCTTTTTTTTCAATGCTCTTCATTACCTTTTTATACATACTTTCAAATAAAATAGGAACCGATATCATCGCTGTAATTTGAAATTCTTTAATATTATCTGCAATATGTCGAATTCCTTCGCAAAATGCAATTGAGCAACCTTTTGAAATTGGATATAAAAATCCAACTGTACATTCAAAAGTATGGTGCAAAGGTAAAAAAGATAACATTCTATCCTCTTCTGTTAATTTTATAACAGATGCAATATCCATTAGATTTGCACATATATTTTTATGAGACAGCATGACTGCTTTAGACATAGCTGTCGTTCCTGAAGTAAATAGCATAATTCCCATACCTTCATGATCAATCTCAGCATCCAAGAATTCTCTATTTCCTTCTTCTATCAATTTCTTTCCTGTTCTTATTAACTCTTTTAATGAATAGATATCTTTTTCCTTTTTATCTAAATCCATAGAAATAAAATATTTTACATTTGTACTTCCCTGTTCTTTTACAGAATTCATAACTGTATCATATTTATTAGAATATATAATTGCTTCTATTTCGGAACGTTTCATTAAACTTTCAATTTCGTTATCAGGAAGAGCTTTATCCAAAGGTACAATTACTCCTACACCAGTTGCAACTGCTAAATAGCCTACTCCCCATTCATATCGATTATCTGAAATAACAGCAACCCTTTTCCCTTTTAATCCTAATCCAATAAGAGATGTTCCTAAATAATTGATATCATCTCTGAATTCTTTATGTGTAATCTCTTTAAACTTTCCTTTTTCCTCCGTTTTAAATACATAAGCTGGTCTATCACCAAAAGCTTCTCCTGACTTTTTTAACATATCTTTTAGATCTGTAAATTCCATATATTTATGAATTGGTTCTCTCATCGTTTTCCCTCTCTTCTATTTTCTTTTTAGCCCTTCTATTACAGTACTCTCAAATTCCTTATATAATTTCATTACATCAATTTCTTCTTTGCTTCTTTCTTTATACACTAAACTAGAACATATTAACCCATAAATTTCAGAAGCAATTGCTTGTGGATTTCCTTTTTTTATTTCTCCCTTTTCTATTCCTTCTTTTACAATCTCTTCTATTTGACTAATATAGGAAAGGATATGTTTCTTACACATTTGATTTCTCGCTTCATTTCCCCAAAACTGGCTTAAAAGTATGGTAATTAAGTCCTCGTATTTCACGACTATTTTTATTTGTATTAAAACAATTGCTTTTAATTTATCAATATAATTGGGGAATTTTGCTGTTTTTATATCTATACTATTTTGTAAAAGCTTTATTCCTTCTTCTACCAAAAAGTTAAATATTTCTTCTTTACTCGAAAAATGATAATATAAAGTACCTTTTGCTACTCCTACTGTTGCTGTTATTTCTTCTATACTTGTTGCATCATATCCTTTTTCTGCAAATAATTTCATTGAGGTTTCAAATATCTTTCTCTTCGTCTTGTTCATATTTTTATAACCTTTCAATTTTAGATAGTTTGTTTTCTGTCTCTTATACACATCTCCGAGCCCACGAGACGCGTAG
>USQP01000251.1 GCA_900556945.1 uncultured Clostridium sp. | reverse complement strand
TCGTCGGCAGCGTCAGATGTGTATAAGAGACAGGCTTTTGACAAAGCGTATTTAAAATTAATGATTGAAAATATCAAAGAAGATCTCAATCAGTTTGTCAGTCATTTGGATTATAATGATAAGGAAAAAGAATTAGTGAAAACTAAAAAAGAAGCCTTATTTATCAGTATTGAAAAATTAAATGATATAAAAGAAGTTGAACTAGAAGTTACTACATTCAAAAACGAAATTCAAAATCATCACCAAGCTTTGTTAGAAGCGATTACTTTGGCAACAAATACTATTCAAAATGCCAATTCATCAACAGATGAGGCAAAAGAGTATTGTGAACAAATTTTAGAAGATATTAAGAAAGCTGGTTCTTTGGCTGAAATTGAAATAATCATGGCAGACTTTGATCAAACATTAACAAATTTGAATAATAAGGCTTCAAATTGTACATGTAATGATGCTTCCTTTATCTATATTTTCCTTTCTATTCTTTTTGCAACTTCTTTAGTTATATTTAGAAAAAAACATTAAAAAATCAATTGAAGAGTGCGAACGAACTTATAGAAGACTTACAAAAGGAAAATAAAACAAAAGCATATAATGAGGCTATGAGAAAAAATAGTCTATTAAGAGACGAAATAAATTCATTGAAAGAAGAAATTTCATGCAAAGATACAACAATACAAAATCTAGCAGTGCAATTAAAAAAAGACAGTACAAATTCAAGCAAGCCTTCTTCAACAGATAATATATACAAAAAGAAGGTCCATATAGTTAGTTCAAGAAAAGCAGGAGGAAAAAACGGAGGACAATGGGATCACAAAGGAACAACATTTTCGAAGGAGGAAGTAGAAAAATTAATAAAAGATAAAAAAGTAGAACACAAAATACAACATATAGGAAATAAAAAAAGCGGAAAATATAAAAGTAAATATGTAGTAGATGTAAAGGTAGTAACAACAGTAACAGAGTACAGATTTTATGAAGAAGAAGGCAAATATAACATTCCAAAACAAATGGAACCAGAAGTACAATATGGCTCAACAAGCAAGGCATTAATGTGTTATTTAACAACAGAAATGATGGCTCCATTAAATAAAACTAGAAGCTTTTTCAAACAAATAACAAATAACATATGTAAAGTATCAGAAGGAACGATAGTAAATACACAAAGGGCATTAGATAAAAGGCTAACACCAGTAGTAAATGAAATCAAAGAAAGATTAATAAAAGCCAAAGTGTTGCATGTGGATGAAACGGGAGTCAGAATAAATGGAAAACTTAATTGGTTACATACATGTTGTAGCAAAGATTATGTATATTACGAGGTGAATGAGAAAAGAGGAAAAGACGCTATAGATGCAATCGGAATATTAACATATTTTGTTAATATATTAGTACATGATCACTGGAAACCATATTACAAAGAAACACATATGACACATGCAGAATGCAATGCACATATATTAAGATATTTAAAAGGGATCTTAATAATAGTGGAGCAAAAAGATGTAGAAGAATTAATTAAGTTATTTGTAGAAATGAATGAAACGAAAAAGCAAGCGATATTAGAAAAATGTACGAAGTTAGATGAAGAAATAATAGAAGAATTTTCCAATAGATATAGCGAAATATTAAAAAGTTGGAGAAAAGATTTAAATAAGAGAATGGAAAAAGTAAAAGAAACGAAGATGTATAAAGATGAACTAAATTTACTAAATAGATTAGAGGAATATAAGGAAAATCATTTGCTATTTATAAAAAACTTTGATGCTCCATTTGATAATAATCCAGCAGAAAGAAATTTAAGGATGATAAAGGGAAAAACTAAAGTATCAGGAGGATTTAAAACAGAAGAAGGAGCCAAAACATTTGCAAAAATAAGAAGCTTTATATCTACTTGTAAATTAAGAACTGAAAATATAATAGAAGAATTAATAAAAATATTTGAGGGCAATGAGTATAAATTTGTCTAAAATTTATACTATTCCCCTCTATTTATAGTGCTTTTAATAAAATTTCAAGTTAGTCCCCCTGAGTTGTTACTTCTGTCTCTTATACACATCTCCGAGCCCACGAGACGCGTAGTAA
>USQP01000250.1 GCA_900556945.1 uncultured Clostridium sp. | reverse complement strand
TACTACGCGTCTCGTGGGCTCGGAGATGTGTATAAGAGACAGCATTATAATATTACTAATAATAATTGCTGTTATATTATTTATATGGATATTTAACAGATATATGCGAAACTGTCAAAATGAACAAAATAAACAGAATGCGGTAACGCAAATACAAGAACAATTAGGAACATCAGAAGAACAGCCCGATATAGAATATGAAGGCTATCAAGTAATTGGCATAATAAAAATTGAAAAAATAGGTTTAGAATACCCAATATTAAGTGTCACAACGGAAGAATCAATGAAGAGGTCAATTACTAAGTTTTGGGGAGACCAGTTAAATCAGGCAGGAAATGTTGCTCTAGCAGGACACAACAATTTTGATGGAACGATGTTTCGGAAGAATAAACAAATTAGAAATAGGAGACAAAATTGTAATAATAGATTTATACAATCATACAGTAACCTATGAAGTGTTTGATCGATACATTACAGATCCGAATGATGTGAACATTTTGCAGAGCCAAAATGATAAAACGAAAGAAATCACACTAATAACTTGTATAAATGGAAATAAGAATAGACTTATTGTAAAAGCAAAGGAAGTATAAAATGGAGGGAAAAGAATGAAAAGTAGATTAGATTATAAATCAAAAAGAATTGCTATCATAGTAGTAATAGCAATCATACTTTTTGCAATCGCTTCAATCAGTACATATTTCTTTATAAAAGGAAATACTGATACACAAGCTGCGAAACTTGATAATATGGCAGCAAATGAGCAAAATAGCGCACAAGAGCAAAGAACAGAAGGAACAACAGCTACCCCACAATCGGAAGCTAATCAAACAGAAACAACAGAACAAGTTAATAATGACCAAGAAACGGAGGAGACTACACAACAAATTAATACGCAAACAACAAATGTGGGGGTAAACCCACAAACTACAACGACTGATACAGGGGTGCAAGAAAATATAACGACAAGGACAGAAACGCAAGTAGTAGAAAATACTAATATTTTATTAGGGTTTACTCAACAAGCTTTAAAAATGGATGTTAATGCAGTTTCAAATTTAAACGGAAATATGCCAAACATAAAAAAAGAAATAGTGGCAGTAACAAAAACTAATTTAAATGGTATTTTGAATGGTGATGAGATTACTTATGAAATCAAGATAACGAATGAAAGTACGGATATCTTAGAACAAATAAATGCATCAGCAGTGATTCCAGAAGGCACTGAATTAGTAGAAGGCAGTATAAGCGATGAAGGTGTGGTTGAGAACGGAAAAATTATTTGGAAAATAGATGTTGATCAAGAAAAGACAATTTATTTTACGGTAAAAGTACTAGCAACAGAAGGAATAATATCTGCCAATGCTGTTATAGAAGGAAAAGAGACAGAAGTAGTTCAAACACCTATATTAAAAGCTACATTAGCAGTAGATAAGACCGAAGTTAGTAAAAATGAAACATTAACATATACAGTTTCAATTGAAAATACAGCTAATATATCAGCCCAAATGAAAGTTGAAGCAGTAATTCCAGAGAATACACAATTAGAAACGGAAGGATTAAATGTAAAGGATAAGACAATTAGTTGGGATAAGACGTTAGCAGCTCTAGAAAAAGCAGAATATTCATACACAGTAAAAGTAAATAAGTATGAAAAAGATTATAATATCGAAAATGCAGTAAAAGTAAATGGATTTGAGACAAATAAAGTAAGTTCAAGAATCATAGATATTATACCGCCAGAGATTATTGTAAAAGAGGAATCAATTGGAAAAGATCCATATTTTAGTGAAGTAAGCTTTAAATTACATGATGATAATTTAGTAGATAAAATTATTATCAACGGAACAGAAAGAGACTTAAGTGATAACGCATGGAGTGATGCAAATTACCAAAATATAAAAGACTTATTACATGAAGGAGAAAACACAATCGTATTAGTCGATGTGGCAGGAAATAAGACAGAAAAGAAATTTATTATGGATTGGACAGCACCAGAGATTATTGTAAAAGAAGAATCAATTGGAAAAGACCCATATTTTAGTGAAGTAAGCTTTAAATTACATGATGATAATTTAGTAGATAAAA
>USQP01000249.1 GCA_900556945.1 uncultured Clostridium sp. | reverse complement strand
CTAGCTTCGTCGGCAGCGTCAGATGTGTATAAGAGACAGAAGTAAAGTATATATTTTGCTTAAACAAGAGGGAATTACCTTGAAAGGAATAAGCTATGATGTAGGAATTGCAAGTTATATATTAAATCCAACTAATAATAAACTAGATATTGAAAATTTAATGATGGAATATCTAGAGATAGATATCAGTGAGATGATAAAACAAGAAAATACACAGGAAGAAAAACAAATCAATCTGTTTGATGAAATCATTTCTAATGAAACAGAAGAGGAAAGAAAGAAATTAGAGCTGGAAAAAGAAAGATATATGTTATATGCCTATTCCATTTCAAAAATAAAAGATATAACTTTAAAGAAACTGGAAGAAATAAATTGCTTAGAATTATTTTATAATATCGATATGCCAACAGTTGAAGTATTATCGAATATGCAATGGAATGGAATGTATGTAGACGAAGAAGAATTAAATAAATTTGGAGAAGAATTGTCTAGTAATTTGCAAAAGATAACGCAAATAATTTATGAAATGGCAGGAGAAGAATTTAATATTAATTCTACCAAGCAATTAGGAGAAATTCTATTTAAAAAGATGAAATTGCCAGTTATTAAAAAAACGAAAAATGGGTATTCAACTGATGTAGATGTATTAGAAAAATTAAAGAAAGAAGATCCTATTATTGAACAAATATTAGAATATAGACAACTTATGAAATTAAATTCAACTTATGTAGAGGGATTAAAACCATATATTAATCCAAAAACAAAAAGAATCCATTCCTTTTTTCACCAAACAATAACGGCTACTGGAAGAATAAGCTCAACAGAACCAAATCTTCAAAACATACCAACAAGATTTGAATTAGGAAAAAGAGTAAGGAAAGTATTTGAACCAGAAGAAGGGAAAATTTATATAGATGCCGATTATTCACAAATAGAATTAAGGGTATTTGCTTCTATATCTGGAGATAAACATATGATAGAAGCTTTTAGAGAAGGGCAAGATATACACAAACAGGCAGCCTCAAAAGTATTCAAGACGCCAATTGATAAAGTAACAAAAGAACAAAGAAGCAATGCAAAAGCTGTAAATTTCGGAATTGTTTATGGTATTAGTGAATTTGGATTAGGAGAGCAACTTGGTATTGGAAGAAAAAAAGCCAAACAATATATCGATGAATATTTAGAACAATATTCAGGAATCAAACAATTCATGGTGGATATTACAGAGAAAGCAAAAGAACAAGGGTATGTAGAAACCTTATTCCATAGAAGAAGATATATACCAGAATTAAAGTCCAACAATTATATGGTTAGACAATTTGGTTCAAGAGTAGCAATGAATACGCCAATACAAGGAACAGCAGCAGATATTATGAAAATTGCTATGATAAAAGTTTATCAAGAAATACAAAATAGAGGATTAAAATCAAAAATCGTATTGCAAGTACATGATGAAATGATGATTGAAGCACCAATCCACGAAAAAGAAGAAATACAAAAAATCATGAAAGAAAGTATGGAATCAGCCATACAATTAAAAGTGCCATTAATAGCTGAAATATCAGAAGCTAAAAACTGGTATGATTGCAAATAGGGATATTAGGG
The DNA here is from genome assembly GCA_900556945.1 of uncultured Clostridium sp. Classification (GTDB taxonomy): domain Bacteria; phylum Bacillota; class Clostridia; order TANB77; family CAG-508; genus CAG-269. Next base: position 486 of record USQP01000249.1, on the reverse strand, counting down.
ACGGTTCTGTTTGTTCCTCAAAAGTTACATCTTAGAACGGAAAAAAGTTCTAAAAGAAGCAAAAAGAACCGACCACAATTGTCTCGCACAAAAAAGGAGAGAAGAAATTGAAAAACAGAAAATTAGTTATTTTTATTATTATCATATTAGTTGCATTTGTTTTTCTAGGACTTTTTAAAGATAAAATACTAAAGATAATTTATCCAATAACATATAAAGAAGTTGTATCCATGTATGCAGAAGAGTATAATGTAGAAGAAAACCTTGTTTTTGCTGTGATAAAAGCAGAAAGTAATTTTGATGAAAATGCCGTTTCACACAGAGAAGCTATTGGCCTAATGCAAATTATGGAAGAAACAGCAAAAGATGTAGCTCAAAAATATAACATAGAAATTGATTATAATAATGCCAAGCAAGAGATTTCAGATATACAGAATCTGTCTCTTATACACATCTCCGAGCCCACGAGACGCGTAGTAATCTCGT
>USQP01000248.1 GCA_900556945.1 uncultured Clostridium sp. | reverse complement strand
TCGTGGGCTCGGAGATGTGTATAAGAGACAGATTAACTATAATCCAAATTATTTGTGTCCTGTAGACTGGAATTACATTGACTAAAAAAATATCAAAAAAAGAAATTATTTTTTTCCTCGAAAGAGGTTTTTTATTTATAAATACTAACAACAATTAGAGACTAATTTAAATTTTTTGCAAGAATTTTGCAAAATGTTAGATATCGGTTAGATATTTTTAGATATAACAAATAACTTACTATTGTAACCGTTGTCGCTATTGCCTTATTTGCAAAATTTTTTGTAAAATTTGTATATGTATTATATTAAAATAAGAGTAAAAAAATAATTTATTCTTGTTGAATGCTTAAATATCAACTAATATCAAGATTTTTAATACTTCACTATAGTGTAGTGTTTTATTTTATATTTTGGAGGTTTTAATAAAGAACTGAAAAAGGAAAATCGTAAACTAAAAAAAGAAATCTCCAAATTTTTAAGAGATGTTGATATATGATAAGTTATTATCTACTATGAAAATACTACTAAAAAATTAATATCATGGGTAAGTTCTGTTTTTAAAGTTTCGGAAGAAACCATTGCAATAGAATTTCAAACTGAAACCAACACACATCTTGATCCATTTGGACAATTACCTGCTGAAGATGAAGATATTAGAAAAGAATTAGAAGAAAAATATTTAAACTAACCAAAAAGAAACCTCTTTACGAGATTTCTTTTTGGTGTAAGCTAAATTTAACCTACGTTGACAGTCAGCACTGCAGGATTAACGACACCATCGGTGTCTTCCTGACATCATATTATAACACATTTCTTAACATAATTCAAGTTTTATCGTGAATCTGAACTTTTTTCGTCACTAAGGCGGTTATCACTTTACTGTGCTAACCACCTTTTCCTATTATAAATTCTCCTCATAGAAAAAAGGGAAAAAAACGGAATTGTTTTTCTTATTGTTAGATATTATACTGTTATTAATCTTTAATATTACTTTAGGATTATTACTTTTCCTTAGCATTACTATGCCTAAAAGTTTTGACTAACTACGAAGAAGTAGCTTAGTCAAGCATTGTCAATGAAGAAAATTTATAAAACGCTTATGCTACGAAGCCTTACTCCTTTATGCAATTTTCGTAATTGTACAATGTTATCACATTTTATAATGTCGCATAGGTGTTTAGCATAATAATCGCTAAACACCTTAGAACCTTCTACCTATACATCCTATAATCAAATAGTTAGCGATAGAATTACAAAATACTTTTCAATACATAAAATTATGCTTAAAGATTTAACATCTGTGCATATTCAAGCATATTACAACACTATGTATTCAGAAGGATTATCAGCAAATACTGTAATTCATCATCATGCTATAATTAGAAAATGTTTAGATTATGCTTTTAAAATGGATATTATCCCAAATAATCCTGCTGATAAAGTTCAAAGACCTAAAAAAGAACAATTTATAGGAGAATTTTATACAACAGATCAGTTAATTAATTTAATAGAAGCCTCAAAAGGTGATGAATTAGAATTAATTATATTACTTACCGTGCATTATGGACTAAGAAGAAGTGAAGTTCTTGGATTAAAATGGGATGCTATTGATTTTAAAAATAAAGCTCTTACAATTAAACCTGCATTAAATATAAATAATTTACAAAAAAATAGAAATGAAGAGTGCGAGTCTTCATCTCCATCTAACAACATCTAACATAAATAGTTAGATAAAAAAATTTTAAAAAGTGGTGCCGGTGGTGGGACTCGAACCCACACGCCATTGCTGACAACAGATTTTGAGTCTGCCCCGTCTACCAATTCCAGCACACCGGCATATTAAAATATTAAATTTTGGTAAATTACACATTGGTTAGCTTTTGGTTAGATATTTAAGTGATTTTTATATCTTTCCAAAACCTAAACCTCTTATTTATCAGTATTTTTAAGATTTTACATTAAAAAAATCCATTTAGATTTTGAGTCATGTGCGTCTACCAATTCCGCCACATCGGCATTACTGCTTTGACATAAAAAATATGTACTAATACTGTCTCTTATACACATCTGACGCTGCCGACGAAGCTAGAAGTGTAGAT
>USQP01000247.1 GCA_900556945.1 uncultured Clostridium sp. | reverse complement strand
CCGATAAATCTTTCTGTTATAAATTTATTAAAAAGTTATATAGCAAACAATCCTTTTCTTATATTACATCTCGTATCGCTTCACCAATAATCTTATTGATATCTGCAATGGCAATATTAAATTTTGTTTCCGCTTCAAAAAATCTTTTTGCTTCATCATTTTCTACTAATTCTGCATATAAATCTTGCATTTTCTTATATTTTTCTTCGTTTTCTTTTCCTGTTTGCATCTTTTCAAGTTGCACTTCATATCTTATTTTTTCGAATTCTTCCATTTTTCCTTTTAATTTAGTATTTAAATTCAAAGCTTGTTTTGCCATTTTATAACTTAAATATTCCTCTGATTGTTTTATTTCTCCTGCCAATCGATTGGCAGTATCATAAACGTTCATTTTTCCTCCCTTTTTCTGCTAGTATTTTAACTTTTATATCTTTCTAAAAACCAAATCACAATTATTTTTTAACTATTTTCTTCTGAAGATTCAAAAACTACATTACTATTAGTTGGGCAAATATTTACAAAAGTATTTCCATCATTTACTTCTATCGTATTTCCTGCTAAATCCTGATATATTGTCTTGTCGTCTCTAGCATTTTTTATACATTTAATTTTAATCGCTCTGCCATTGGTAATATAATATCCATCAAAAGTCCCTATATTTTTTAATCCTTGTCTTCCCTTATTTTCACTATCTGTCAAAGTATAGTTATCGCAAAAAGTAATAATGATATTTTTAGTTGTAACGGCATTCCCCGATGTCCAATCTTTTTGTTGCTTGTTTCTAGCATATCTTTCATACACTTTTTCTTCTTCATTGTACACATATTTCACCGTTTGCAACGTAGAATGTGGTATGGTAACACTCTTAGCCTCTTCACCAGCTTCTAAATTAACTTCATTTGTTACATAATTAAGAATACTACTCTCTGATGATGTTGTTTTGAACTTTTTACTCTTTGCTGATTCTAACAAATTTTCTGTACTAGTTACAGCATTATGTGGAGACACCTTATCTTTTACTCTCCAAAAAGTAGTTCCATCTTCTGATATCCCATTGATATCATTAATACTATATTTCTTAATATCGCTTTCAGCCTGTGGGCTTTGTCCAAAATGTACATATATCGCATCATTTTCCATTGCATAATCAATAAAATAATGTCTTGCACTTCTAACAGGTCCTATCTTTTCTACATTAGCTCCTTTAAATAAAGCCATTAACCTTGTTTCTCCACCTTCGACCACAATCTCATATACCATATAAGCATCTTGCAATCCTGCTTGTGGCCATGCATCACTATGATTATCTATCATAACAGCAATCGGTCTATCATTCCCATTAAATATTTGTACTCTTTTTTCTTCAACTGGTACCGTATTTTCATTCGCTACCGTCTCTTCTATATTTTCTTTATCTTTCGTAATTTTATAAGCTAGTACTCCTCCAGCACAAATAATTAGTATTACTAATATTACAATTAGTACTTTAGCTCTGCCTTTTTCCATAGTACCCCCTCTATTTTCTTTCAATTTTTAAATCGCTCAATATTTTTTCTTCTTTTGGTCTCATTTTTTTCTTATCTTCTTCTTGTATATGATCATACCCCATCAGATGGTAGAAACCATGTACTACCATATAGCTTAGCTCTCTTTCAAAGCTATGTCCATATTCGATTGCTTGTTCTTGTACTTTCTCTACAGAAATTATAATATCTCCTAATACATCTTCATGTTCAAAATCATTTTTCTTTATTTTTTCTTCTAGTTCCTCTTTTTCAAACATAGGAAATGATAGAACATCAGTAGCTCTATCTATCTTCCTATATTCCTTATTTATTTTCTTAATATTTTCAGGATTTGTTAATGTAATTGTTATCAATAATTTTGAGTTCTCAATTTTTTCTTCTTTCAAACATCGCTTTAATACTTTTTCAATTACTTTTTCCCATACTGTCTTTTCTTCTATATCTTTATATATTATTTCAAACATTTATGCTACTTCCTTGATTTTTACATATTTTCCATTTGATTGACATGAATTTCTAACGATTCTTATAACACCTGTCTCTTATACACATCTCCGAGCCCACGAGACGCGTAG
>USQP01000246.1 GCA_900556945.1 uncultured Clostridium sp. | reverse complement strand
GCAGCGTCAGATGTGTATAAGAGACAGAATATTTTCTCAACAAAAAGTCATAGCGGTTTTTGTAATCAAACATTATATATCTCTCGTCTAACACCACACCTATTTTATTATGTGAAGCTCCTCCAAAACGATCATCGAACACAGATATAGCCTGCTTCACATATCGTATTTTACGATTACCTGTAAAATAAATTCTCGCTGTTGTATCATAATCTGCACCAATAGGATAGTCTAAATTAAACAAAATTTCTTTCAATCTAGAAGCTTTTGTGAAAAGTGATTGATGGCAAAATCCTTGTGATTTAAATATCAAATCTTTTTTTGTTGGATTATGGACATAAATAGCATTAGATTTTTGAAGAATAAATCCTAATTCATTTTCAAAATATGTATCACCGTAAATTAATTCATCATCAAAATTATAATTTTGAAAAACATCACTTAAGACATGATTATTTACAAATTTATCGCCAGCATTTAAAAATATCACATATTCACCTGTTACATATTTCAAAGACTTATTCATTGCATCAAAAATTCCTTTATCAGGTTCACTAATAAAAACATTAATATGGTGTATATATTTAGATATAATGTTTTGAGTTCCATCAGTACTGTTGCCATCAATTACAATGTATTCAAGACTTGCATTCTTCTGATATATAACACTCAATATAGTCTCTTCAATTACAGACACACTATTAAACACAACTGTCACTATACTTACTTTCATTGTCCTTTATCTCTTAGCAAATAAAATCTATTTAATAAAACAATATACATTCCATAAAAAAAGAAATAACTGAATCCCGTAGCTATAGCTATTGTTAATTGCACAAAAGTAAAAATCTTATAATATTTTTTCTTCTTATCTTTTAATGAGCTATATTTATATGATATATAGAATAAATAAGACCATAATATAAGTCCACAAAAGCCACCATCAGAGATTGCAACAGTTATTATTGATTCAAATCCTTGTAAAACTGGATGGAGTTCATGTTCTGATAAATAATACGTATGCCATCCAAAACCTTTTCCAAATAAAAAATTATCAGCTACTAAAACGAATGGATATAATACCTGTTCAACTCTCATGCTAAACGAAGAGCCATGAATATCATTCTTTATTTTCATATCATCATTCCAAAAAAAAATAGAACTCTCCAACAAGCCTTGAACGCTACTTAATTGTGGAATACTATATATTAGGAAGATTGCAACAAAAATCATAGAAACAAAAAAAAGTAAAATTTTCTTCTTTTGTTTTCTTGAACTATAAAGCCAATAAATTATCCAAAAAACGACATAAGCAACAATGGCAGACCTTTTCGTACAAATAATGACACATATAGACAACAATAAAAGTAGTATCAACTTTAACATTGTTTTTTTTATCTGATAGAAAAAAAACATCAAACTGAATGTTACAGGAATAAAATAACCAAATCCATTAGCAAATTCAAAAGTGGAAGAAGTACCAGCAAAGCCACGAGAATAATCCAATTCCTCTCCTAAAGTCAAGACAAAATCTCGCTTAGAATATAATAGATTAATAACGCCAACATAAGGATTTCTATCTATTATTAATGTATATATGGCATAAACACAACAAATCAATGTAGACACAAAAAATGTCCATAGTATTATTTTAAAATCTTTTTCATTTCTCAATGAAACAACCATTAAAATAGCAGGGAGCACTTCAGCTACAGCAAATTGGTTTAGCATTTTTATTTGAAAAGATAAATTGTCATAACATGAAAGAAATAAAACAAATCCAAAACATAGAAGGACAATCAATAGTCTTTTTACATAGAAATCACTCAAAGCATTCTGTAATACTACTCGCTTCAAAAATAAATCCCGTATGATTAACACAATAAGAATACAAATAATTCCCGTATTCAAACTTATATCTATTATTGGGGTAAGACGTACACATTCAGGAATTAATATACGAGATATAATCAATGCACAATAACAAAAGCTTGTCCTATAGACTCCCAATACCAATGCAATAGCCAAGAAAGCAATCCAAAAAGATATAAGCATTATTACTGTCTCTTATACACATCTCCGAGCCCACGAGACGCGTAGTAATCTC
>USQP01000245.1 GCA_900556945.1 uncultured Clostridium sp. | reverse complement strand
GAAATATATAATGAAATTATTCGATTTTAGGAGGTAACTATGGAAAAAGTAGCAATTATTTCAGATGTTCATGGAAACATTACCGCATTAAATGCCGTATTAGATGATATAAAAAATCGTAATATAAATAAAATTTTCTGCCTTGGTGATAGTGTTATAAAATGTGTTCATCCCGATTTGGTAATAGATAAGTTAAAAGAGGTTTGCGAAGTTATTCTAATTGGAAATTCTGATTATGCCATTTGTCGTCCTGAAGCTAAAAATAAGAAATTTTGGTCGAGGGAAAAAATTGGTGAGGAAAGAGCCAATTTTATATTTCATTTACCGGTTTCTCATGAGTTTTATATGAGTGGACATTTAATTAGACTGTTTCATGCTTCCCCTTATAATTTAGATGACATTTACAACCCTATGTTTTCTAATAAGAAAACGATATATGCTGGAAATGAATTAAATAGTCCTGAATATCTATTTAAAAATACAGAATTTATTAAAAAAACTCCAAGTGATCCAGAACCAGATATTGTTGGATATGGTCATATTCATACACCTCTTGTTGTCCGTTATAAAAATAAAACTATATTTAACACAGGAAGCGTTGGAGTTCCAGTCGAAATGTTAAATTCTGATATTCATGACAAAAGTAACAAATTTTCGACTCTTGCATCTTATATAATAATAGAAGGAAATTATGATTCCAAAAATTTAGACTCTATTTCTTTCAATTTAGTAAGAGTTCCTTATGATATTGAAAACGAAATTGCTGACTTAAAGGCTTCTGATATGCCAAATAAAAATATGATTATAAGAAGTCTAAAAGGAGCTCTTCCTACTATACACAATTTAGATTAGGAGTGAAATTATTTATGAGTGATAAATTAACAAAAGCAAAAGAAATCTTAAAAAAGTATCATCAAGAACATCTATTATATTTTTATGATGAAATTTCTGAAAATGAAAAAGAGGTTTTATTAAACCAAATTATAAAAATTGATTTTGATGAAATTTTAAACTTGTACAAAAATTCTAAGCAAAATACTAAATTAGATATCTCTAAAGTCTCTCCCTTGCCTCATCTTGAAAAAAACAAGCTTACTAAAGAAGAGCTAGATACTTACATAGGAATAGGAGAAAACATTATTAGGTCTCAATCTTTAGCTATTATAACAATGGCTGGTGGCCAAGGTACAAGACTAGGATATAAAGGTCCAAAAGGGACTTATGAATTACGCTTTGAATCAACTCATACCAAAAAATCTTTATTCCAAATTATGTGTGAAGATATAAAAAGAATAAATAAGAAGTATGATATTACAATCCCTTGGTATATTATGACCAGTGAAGATAATGATAAACAAACAAAGGACTATTTTGAAAATCATAATTTTTTTGAATATCCAAGAGAGAAAGTGAAATTTTTTATACAAGGTAAATTACCTATCATTGATATAAATGGAAAATTAATTTTACAAGAACCTTATCTAATAAAAACAGCTTCTAATGGTAATGGAAATGTATTTGAAGCAATGAAAAACCACAATATTCTTAAAGATTTAGAAGATCATAACATAAAATGGATATCATTTGGTGGGATTGATAATGTCTTACTAAAAAATGTAGACCCATTATTTATTGGACTTACCGTCGCAAAAAATTATCAAATTGCCTCTAAATCAATTTTTAAGGAAAAACCAATCGAAAAAACTGCTGTCTATTGTAAAAAGTTTGATAAACCCGCTATTTTAGATTACGATGATATTGATATAAAATTATCTGTTTCAAAGTTTGAAAATGGGATGTACAAATACAGAGAAGCTAATATTCTTTCTCATTTAATGAGCATAGATGCTGTGAAAAAAGTTTCTAATATTCATCTTCCTTACCATAGAGCTTTTAAGAAAAATGCTTTTGTTAATGAAGAAGGTATGAAACAGGTTCCTGATCAACCAAATTCTTTTAAATTTGAAAACTTTATATTCGATAGTTTTTCATTTTTTGACGATATGCTTCTTCTTCGTGTTGATGCAAATGAAGAATTTGCCCCTATTAAGGATTTTACAGGTATTTATAATCTGTCTCTTATACACATCTCCGAGCCCACGAGACGCG
>USQP01000244.1 GCA_900556945.1 uncultured Clostridium sp. | reverse complement strand
TGTTTACAAATTCTCCAACTTAGTATAATAATTATAACATTCCATACTATCTAAATGAATAATTTTATTATTTTCTAACAATTTATTAATTACCCATTTACATATTTCTATCATTCCTTGATTAATATCTTTTTTTACTATCTTCACATAGTTACTAGAACAATATCTCTTGTTTTCTTCTGTGGCATCAGCCAGATAAATTATTTTTTCTAACATACTCATATTTGCTCTTCCTGTTGTATGATATTTTACAGCATTTATCATATCATCTGTAAAATTATATTCATTTTTGCAAATATAAGCTCCTATTTTTGCATGAATTAAATCTTGGTTTATTTTTTCAATGTTGTCTAATACAATATTATATTTCTGCACATATTTATTAACTTCTTCACTTGTTAATTCTTTTGCAATATCATGTGCTATGGCAACTAATTTAACTGTATCTACATCAACATTATATATTTGTGCATATTCTATGGCCCTTTTAACAACTGACTCAGAATGCCTAAATCTTTTTTCGGATAATCTTTTTTTTACTTCGTTATATAATTTTTCATATTCTATCACGTTTTCTCACCTTTATCATTCAATTTTATCTAAATTATTATGAATCCTTTTCTTTTTTTCAAATCCTAGTCTGTCTATCTTTCTTAATTTGTTTAGAATATCTATCTTCCTCTCAAAGTTTCGTATCTAACCACTCGAATGTGTGTACCCTGACACTCCTCATCAAAACTACCATAAAATCAAGACTTTTGAATCGTTTTCTCTTTATTTTTCCTTGTATTTCAATTGTTGTCAAAATCTTATATGCTCTTACATATATAAGCATTCTAGGATTTTGTGGTTATTATATACAACCTCATATTCTATTTTAACTTTTTAATATCTTCACCCATTATTTCTAAATAATCTTTTTCTGCTTGTGTTAAATGATTTTTCATATACTTATCATATTCTCGATACGCTTTCTCTAATGCTTTTTCATGGGATATAGTTCCTGCTCCATTTAAAATATCTTTATGTGTCATTGTTAAGAATCCATCTAATTCTTTTATCCAATCTTTCATTGTCATTGGATGCATATTTAATGCGTTAATTTCTGCAACATCTAAATATGCTGATACCATTCTATTTAGCATATCTAATTCTTTTTCTGATAAATAATTTTTTGCAATTTCTGTTTCTGCTTTAGCCGGCATATTTCCTTTAAAATTTGTTAATCCTATATTTTCTTTCTTACTATCTACTCTGTTAAATATTACTTCTGCTGCTGTGTTTCCGTGAACTGCATAATGCATTTTATTTTGTACAGTCTTAAAAAACTCTCTTGTTTGTTCATCTTTTGCATCATAATCTACACTTGTTGCATAGATATCTAATATTTTTCTCCAGAATACTTTTTCAGATGAACGAATATCTCTAATTTTATCTAATACTTCTTCAAAATATGTTCCCCCACCATTATTTTTGAATCTTTTTACATTAAGATTATAGCCTTTTATTAGATATTCTTTTATTAATTTGTTTGCCCATATCCTAAATTGAGTTCCACGAACTGATTTTACACGATATCCTACTGATATAATCAAGTCTAAATTGTAGAATTTTGTTTTATACTTTTTACCATCTTTGGCAGTTGTCAAGTTTTCCTTGACAACTGATTTTTCATTTAGTTCTTTTTCTGCAAATATATTATTTATATGTAAACTTATATTTTGTTTTGTCGTATTAAACAATTCTGCCATTGAATTTTGAGTAAGCCATACATTTTCGTCTTCAAGTCTTACTTCTATATCAACTTGTCCATCATCTGTTGTGTAAATTATAAACTCATTATTATTTTCTTGTAAACTATTATTCAAATAAATTTCATCTCCTTTTTTACTACTCTATTATAACTTGTAAATTGTCATTTACTTTTCAATTTTTTTATATGCAATATTTTCAACATATATCATCATTTGGTTATATAGTACAATATAAAATATAATTGTTAACACTCCTGCTATTGTTCCAATAATGTAATCTTCAATATTTTGAAATTTGAGTGCAAGAATCGGAACTAGCCAAGATATAATACTGTCTCTTATACACATCTCCGAGCCCACGAGACGCGTAG
>USQP01000243.1 GCA_900556945.1 uncultured Clostridium sp. | reverse complement strand
CGAGATTACTACGCGTCTCGTGGGCTCGGAGATGTGTATAAGAGACAGATATTAAAATTAGGACAAGCTGATGTAATGATAGAGTATAAAGTTAATCAAACAGAGATATTACAAATCTTAGAGAGATTATGTAATAACTCCATTTATGCTTATAAAAATCAAATATGTGAAGGTTTTTTAACGGTAAAAGGTGGACATAGAGTAGGAATTACAGGAACGGCCGTTATGGAAAATGAAAAGGTAATTAATTTAAAGTATGTAACAAGCTTAAATTTTAGAATCGCAAGAGAAGTATTAGAGTGTAGCAATCAAGTTTTATGCCAAATTCTTGATAAAGAAAACGATACAATTTATACAACACTAATCGTATCACCACCTGGCATGGGAAAGACAACCATATTAAGAGATATCATCAGGAAAGTAAGTAATGGAATTCCAAATTTAAATTTTAAAGGAAAGACTTGTGGGGTAGTGGACGAAAGAGGAGAAATTGCAGCAATGTATCAAGGTATCCCACAAAATGATGTAGGAATAAGAACAGATGTAATAGAAAATATATCAAAAGCAAAAGGAATGAAGATGCTAATTCGTTCAATGGCTCCAGAAATAATCGCATGTGATGAAATAGGATCAAAAGAAGATGTGGAAGCAATTCGGAGAAGCAATTTCATCGGGGGTAAAAGGCATCTTTACAATGCATGGTAAGACTTTAGAGGACGTTAAGAATCATGCAGGAATAAATCACTTAATTGAAACCAAACAAATCGAAAAAATAATTTTCTTAAAAAATAAATTTTAGTTCTAAAAGATAAACTGAGTGAATATAATACTAAAAACAGAAAGGACAAGTTAAAAAAATGCAAATGATTAAGTATTTTATATTATTTTTAATTTTATTAGCTTCTAGTATGATTGGAAAGTTTTTATCAAAAAAATATGTGTACAGACTGCAAGAATTAGAAGAAATGCGAAATGCATTAAACATATTAAAAACAAAAATAAAATTTACATATGAACCAATTCCAGAAATTTTTAATGAAATTTCTGAGAATATGAATAAAAATATAGGGAGTATATTTAAGATAGCAAAAGAAAAAATGGAGAATACAACAGCAAGTGAAGCTTGGGAAAAAGCTGTAGAGGAAACAGTTACGAATTTAAAAGATGAGGACAAGCACGTATTAAAAACTTTATCTAAGTTATTAGGACAAACAGATAGCGAAGGACAAATAAGTCAAATTGAAATTACGGAGAAGTTTTTAGAAGAACAGCTAAAAGAAGCAACAGAAGAAAAACAAAAAAATGAAAAGTTATATACAAGGCTAGGGACAATAATGGGGCTCGCTATTGTAATAATTTTATGCTAAGTGAGTTTATAATATACACGAGGCTTTTGAATTTAGGGGGGAAGAAAAATGGATATCAATTTATTATTCAAAATAGCAGCAATTGGAATTTTAGTAGCTGTTTTACATCAGGTCCTAGTAAGAGCAGGAAGAGAAGATCAAGCGATGATGACAACACTGGCAGGATTAGTAATTGTTTTAACAATGGTAATTAAAGAAATAAGTGGATTATTCGACACAGTAAGAACAATATTTAATTTATGATACAAGAGGGACAGTGGTTAAATGTCTCATGAATTTTGCAGAAAAATGTAGAAAAAGTGTAGAAGGCTATCTTTCTGTCTTTTGACAAGAATCGACATAAAAATGAGACATTTAACCACTGTCCCTCTTGTATCAGAAAGGGTGAAAATGGAAGTTATAAAAATAATAGGAATTGCTTTAATTGCTTTGATCATAATTATACTTTTAAAACAGTATAGACCAGAATTTGTTATATATATAAGTCTATTAACGGGCGTTTTGATTTTATTGTTAGTAATGGACAAACTTACTGGAATTATAAACTTGTTACAATCTTTGGCGAATCAAACTTCTATTAACAGTACTTTTTTAACTTTATTGATAAAAATAACAGGAATTGCATTTTTGTCTGAGTTTGCAGTTAGTATTTGTAAAGATTCTGGAGAAGCAGCCATTGCTAGTAAAATAGAAATAGGAACAAAAATTATTATTATATCTATGTCAATACCTGTCTCTTATACACATCTCCGAGCCCA
>USQP01000242.1 GCA_900556945.1 uncultured Clostridium sp. | reverse complement strand
GAGATTACTACGCGTCTCGTGGGCTCGGAGATGTGTATAAGAGACAGATACAAAAATAGGTGAAATATTAGAAGTTGCACCAGAAAAAGCGGAAATATTATTAGAAATCGGAATGCATTGTTTAGGTTGTCCAGCTTCACAAATGGAAACATTAGAAGAAGCTTGTGATGTTCATGGAATAGATGTTGAAGAAGTACTAGAAAAATTAAATGCATAAAACATATGAAAATTACAAAAAAAACAATTTTTTTTCACAAATGTATTGACATTTGTGGAAAAATATTGTAAGATATAAAAGCGTTGTGAGTTCCACAAGCAGTATGTGGGCTATTAGCTCAGGTGGTAGAGCACTTGACTTTTAATCAAGTTGTCCCGCGTTCGAGTCGCGGATAGCTCACCAAAAGAACTAAATAATTTTAACAATTATTTAGTTCTTTGTATATAAGGCCCGTTGGTCAAGCGGTTAAGACATCGCCCTTTCACGGCGGAGACATGGGTTCGATTCCCGTACGGGTCACCAATTTAATTTAATGTATGCCACTTTAGCTCAGTTGGCCAGAGCACCGCACTTGTAATGCGGGGGTCCTCAGTTCGAATCTGAGAAGTGGCTCCAATAAGGTCAGTAGTTTTGCAATATGCTTGATTACTGGCTTTTTTTAATTTTTAAAAATAGAAAATATATTGATTTTTTAATATTAAAGTAAGAAAAAACTGATTGACACCCAAAAAGTCATCCATAGTCTACTGACATGATATTACAACATCTATAGACTTAAAGGAAGGAACATTATAAATTTTTTAAACCTTCCTTTAAAATTGTTGGAATTAACGAAAAAATGCCGTATAATAGTTGCATCAAATTTTAATGTTAACTTTAGTTGACAAATTGCAAACTAAAATTGGTAGAAAATTTACAAGTTTTTTAGTAAAATAAAATCAAGAAATTCGCGAGTAAAAATATTTGCAAAAAATACAAAATAAAAGGAGATAAAAAATGAAATTTAATGAAAAATTAATTGAACTAAGAAAAAAAGAAGGGTTATCACAAGAAGAACTGGGGTACAAATTAAATGTTACAAGACAGACTGTATCAAAATGGGAATTAGGCCAAACAACACCAGAAATGGAAAAGCTAGTAGAAATGAGTAAAATATTTAATGTTAGTACAGATGAATTAATAAATGAGTCAGAAATACAAACTGGTTCAAACCCAATAATTGAAGATCAACCAATAGGAAAGGAGACCAATAAGGAAAAAAACATTAAGATTATAATTATTGTAGCTCTTATCATTGTAATAGTATTAATAGTAGTTAAACTTTTTACAGGTTTTAACATATTAAATAAAGCAACCAATGCCATAGATCAAGGGGCAGAAGTGCAAAAGAATATTTTTGAAAAATTTTTTAGTATTTTTGATAAAGCAATAGAAGATATAAATAATACGGAAGATAAAGTGTCCATAGAAAATTTTAATGGACCGATAGAAGTTTTTGGAAAAACTGGAAATGTGATACCAATGTTAGAGGAAATCATTACAAGTAATAAAACTCAAAATAAAAAGATAACAGTAAAATATAACGAAATAGAAACACAAAATACAGAAGAAATAAAAAAATTAAAAACAGATATGGACGAATTTGGTAGCTATGAAATATCTTTAGAATATGATGAAGAAGGATATATAAATGAGGCGATTATCGAAAAAGTAGTTAGTCAAATAGAAATAAGGAGATTTAATAGTCCTTTTGAGATATATAGTGGAACGGGAATGGGTGGACAGGTTATAGCACTTTTAGATAATATCATTACAAGTAATAAAACGCAAGACCAAAAAATAACAATAAAATATAACGAAACAGAAACACAAGATGAATCTGAAATAAAAAATATAAAACGAAACATTGGAACTTTTAATAATTATGAAGTAACATTTGAATATGATGCAGATGGTTTTATCAATAAAGCAATAATTGAAAAAATATAGAAAGGGAACAAAATGGTAGGATTAATTATAATAGCAATTTTACTAATTATTATATTAGCACTATATAATAATTTAGTAAAAGCGAGAAACAAAGTAAAACAAGCAGAATCAGGAATCTGTCTCTTATACACATCTCCGAGCCCACGAGACGCGTAGTAA
>USQP01000241.1 GCA_900556945.1 uncultured Clostridium sp. | reverse complement strand
CTATATTGGATAATGAATATAGAGAAAAACGTTTTGAAAGTTTAGAGATATTTAAAGATTATATAAATAATAATAAAGAAAAATTAGAAAAGGCTATGCTTTCAAATTATCAAGTAAAAAGTAGAGATGGATATACGGAATATATGTGTGTAGATGAGGATGGTAGATATTACATATTTAATGCTACAGCAGCTATGCAATATACTTTAATGTTAGATACTTACACTGTAGACTTACCAGAATTCACAGAAAAATATAATAAAGCAAGTGAGCAAGAAAAAGTAGCTTTAAATATCAATAAAATTATTACAGCGTTAAATGCAAAAGACTACAAATATATTTACAGTAAGTTAGCAGACTCATTTAAAAATAATTATTTTGAAAATGAAGAGGCTCTAGAAGGATACTTAGTTGATAATTTATTTGAAAACAATGATGTTGAATTTGAAAAATTCGCAAAAGAGGGAACACTTTATACATATAAAATAAAAGTTACAAAAATCATACCAGAAGAAGAAAAAGAAAAGTACTATGGAAAAAATGCTCCAATGGAATATATAAACGTAGTTATGCAATTAAATGAAGGAACAGATTTTGTTATGTCATTTAGTATAGAAGAATAAAAAAAGGTTGCAAAAATGCAACCTTTTTTATATAATTAGAAAAATAATTTAAAACAGCGGGAGGAACTATGATAGAAATAAAAAATCTTTCAAAATCCTATAAAAAAGGAAAAAAAGTAATTGATCATATAAACTTAGAAATTAAAGATGGTGAAATATTTGGATTTTTAGGACCAAATGGGGCAGGAAAGACGACTACTATTAAAATGATTACAGGAATATTAGGCATAGATGAAGGAGATATTTTAATTGATGGAAAAAGTATCATAAGGAATCCAATAGAAGCTAAGAAATCCTTTGGATTTGTACCAGATAATCCAGATATGTTTTTAAAATTAAAAGGAATAGAATATTTAAATTTCATAGCGGATGTATATGAAATTCCAACAGAAAAAAGAATTGCAAAGATTGATGAATTATCTAAAAAATTTGAAATGCAAACCGTATTAAATAATAAAATGCAAAGTTATTCGCATGGTATGAGACAAAAAATGATTATTATGGGAGTTTTATTGCATAATCCTAAAAATCTAATTTTAGATGAACCAATGACAGGCTTGGACCCTAAGTCATCCTTCGATTTAAAACAAATCATGAAAGAACATACGGAAGAAAATAATACCGTGTTCTTTTCAACCCATATACTAGAAGTTGCAGAAAAGTTATGCGATAGGGTAGGAATTATCAATAAAGGAAAATTAATTTTTGTTGGTACTTATGAAGAAATGAAAAAAGAATTTAGGAAAAATGCATCTTTAGAAGAATTATTTATGGAGATTACAGAAAATGATTAAAATAAAAATGAAAAAGATAATTGATTTAACAAGTATTTTTTTAAGGGATTCCTATCAAAATATTGATATTATTAATACGAAAACTTATAAAATAAACAAAAAATCAGTTTATGTATGGATGATTGCAATATTATTTTTAGCCCTATTTTTTGTTAGTGATAAAATCATACAATTTTTAGTGTCAAGAGGACAAGCTGAAATTTTCTTGAATGTATATTTTTTAATATTGGCGATATTAATGATGTTTCAGACAATTTTAGTGTGTACCAACATATTCTATTTTTCTAAGGATTTAGAGCTTGTCTTACCTTTACCAATAACTCCTGTCGAGTTACTAATAGCAAAATTTAATACTTTAATTTGTAAATTATATATATCTGAGATTATATTTGGAATCATTCCTATCACAATGTATGGATTACTTACGAATGCTTCGACTTTATTTTATTTATATGAACTAATTGTATTTGCAATATTTCCTATATTTTTAGCACTTATAGTAAGCATGATTATGATGTTTGTTATGAAAATATCGAAGTTTATAAAGAACAAAGACTTATTTCAAATCATTATGACTTTATTATTAATGGTAGTATTATTTGCTGTAGAGTATAAAATAATGGGAAGTATGATAACAAATGAACAACAAATAGAGACTGCAGATGAACAACAAGTACTTGAAAAAATAATGGAATTTAATGATAAAATAAAGGAATCTAATCAATATTTTTTGGTTGTAAATCCATGTGTACAAA
>USQP01000240.1 GCA_900556945.1 uncultured Clostridium sp. | reverse complement strand
TACGCGTCTCGTGGGCTCGGAGATGTGTATAAGAGACAGGTTTTTTAAATTAATTTACGATTTAGTGACCACAAAAAAATTTAATTTTAAAAGAATTATGGGTGCAGGAGGAATGCCAAGCTCACACTCCGCTGTTGTAGCAGGGCTAGCTACTTTAGTTGGAAAATATCAAGGAGTAGATACACCTATATTTGCTGTATCTTTTATCGTGGCATTAGTGGTTATGTATGATGCTTGTGGTGTAAGAAGAGCTGCAGGAAAACAAGCAGCACTATTAAATAAAATAGTAGAAACTCCAGGTTTAACAGGAGTACAAGTATCAGAGAGGTTAGTAGAAGTTTTAGGACATACACCAGTGCAAGTATTTGTGGGAGCTTTGATAGGAATTATTGTTGGGTTAATTGCTTAAAATAAACAAATACTCTATTATAAGAGTCATTTTATTTATGAGGAGGAATAAAGATGACAGATATTGAAATTGCAAGAAATACAAATTTAGAAAGAATAGAAAAGATTGCAACCAAAATAGGAATAGAAGATGATGATATAGAATTATATGGAAAATATAAAGCAAAAATATCTAATAATGTTTATGAAAAGCTGAAAAATAAGAAAAACGGAAAATTAATTTTAGTAACGGCAATCAATCCGACACCTCTAGGAGAAGGAAAAACAACTATTTCCATTGCAGTTGCAGATGGATTACAAAAAATTGGAAAAAAATCCATGTTAGCACTAAGAGAACCTTCCTTAGGTCCGGTCTTTGGAATAAAAGGAGGAGCTACAGGAGGAGGAAGAGCACAGATAGCTCCTATGGAGGATATTAATCTTCATTTTACGGGAGATATTCATGCAATTACTTCTGCTAATAATTTATTATCAGCAATGATTGATAACCATATTTATTTTGGAAATGAATTAGGTTTTGATAAAGTTGTTTGGAAAAGATGTGTAGATTTAAATGATAGACAGCTAAGAGAAGTGGAAACTGGATTATCAGGAGAAAATAAAATAGTTCCACGTCATGATAAATTTGATATTACAGTAGCTTCTGAAATCATGGCAATTGTATGTTTAGCAACAGATTTAAAAGATTTAAAAGAAAAGTTAGCTAGTATAATCATTGGTTATACAAAAGAGGGACAACCTATTTACGTAAGGCAACTAAAAGCAGAAGGCGCTATGGCAGTGCTTTTAAAGGATGCGATTAAACCAAATTTAGTACAAACGTTAGAGCATACACCAGCACTAGTACATGGAGGACCATTTGCTAATATAGCACATGGATGTAATAGTATAATAGCAACTAAAATGGCATTAAAATTATCAGATTATGTTATAACAGAGGCAGGTTTTGGTGCCGATTTAGGCGCAGAAAAATTCTTAGATATAAAGTGTAGAAAAGCAGGTATTAAACCAGATGCTGTTGTATTGGTAGTAACTATAAAAGCTATTAAATATCATGGTGGCGTGGAAAAAGAAAAAATACAAGAAGAAAACATAGAAGGAATGGAAAAAGGAATCGATAACCTATATAGGCATATAGATAATTTAAAAAATAAATTTGGTCTAAATGTTGTTGTGGCATTGAACAGATATGTGCAAGATACCGAAAAAGAAATTGAATTTCTAAAAGGCAAGTTAGCCGAAAAAGGTGTTGAATTAAGCCTAGTAGAAGGATGGGCAAAAGGAGGAGAAGGCGCTAGGGAAATTGCTGAAAAGTTAGTAAAACTAACTAATCAAGAAGAAGACTTTCATTATATCTATGATTTAGAAGACTCTATTCAAACTAAAATTGAAAAAATAGCTACTAAAATATATGGAGCAAAGGGGGTGGATTATTCAAAAGAAGCCATTCAAGAAATGAAAAAAATAGAAGAACTAGGATATGGAAATTTTCCTGTTTGTATTGCTAAAACACAATATTCTTTTTCAGATGATGCGAAAAATCTAGAATGTAAAGGTGATTACAATATTACGATTAGAGACCTTCAATTGAAAACAGGAGCAGGATTTGTTGTTGCTTTAGCAGGAAAAATTATGACTATGCCAGGACTTCCAAAAGTACCAGCAGCAGAAAGTATTGATATTGACGAAAAAGGAGAAATTGTAGGAATATTTTAATAAGATGGGGGATGTTTTTATGACTAAAAAAATAAAAGTTTTAATGATTATTGTAATTT
>USQP01000239.1 GCA_900556945.1 uncultured Clostridium sp. | reverse complement strand
CTTTTATTTGTTGATATATCCATATTTAATTCGGGTTCTTGGACAAAATAGTTTTGGTTTGTTTCTTTTTGCAACCTCTATAGCTACTTATTTTCAAATGTTTATAACATTTGGATTTGATTTTCCTGCAGTAAAGGAGATTTCTTTATATTCAGAAGATAGAGTAAAAACGTCATTTATTCTGTCTTCAGTATTAACAGGAAAATGCTATTTTTCTATAATTTCATTTTTCATATTGCTTTTTTTATTATTAAAAATTGAAATTTTTTCTCAAAATTCTCTTGTTTTTATTGCTTGCTTTTTTAATGCATTAAGTATTGCTTTATTGCCTACATGGTATTTTCAAGGTATTCAAAAAATGCATTATATTACTATTGCTCAGGTGCTTTCGAAAGTATTGGCTATACCTATAATATTTTTCTTAATAAACAGTGCTGCTGATTGTGGAATTTTTGCTCTAATTGTTATGCTGACTAATATTGTAGCTTGTATATATGCGTATTATGTAATAATCTTCAGAGAAAAAAATGTATTGTTTTTTCAGAAAAAAGCCATGGTGATTCGGTTGTGTAAGGATTCTTTCCCTTTTTTTATATCTTCTTCGGCAAGTATGCTTAAATGCCAGTTTGCAAGTACTATGATAGGTTTCTCTTATACTATGTCAGATGTGGCAATTTATGATCTAGCAAATAAGATAGTTAATTTGCCAATGACTTTTATTTCGATGATTAATAATGCACTCTTCCCTAAAGTAGTCAAAAATAGTTCTACTTCCTATATACGAAATATATTGAAAGTAGAATTCTTTATTTCCTTGTTTATTATCATTATATACATTCTTTTTGCAGATAATATGATTCAAATATTGGGTGGGGAATCTATGGGAAAAGCCTATCCATTAGTTCTTATTCTGTCAATAATTATACCTTGTTGGTTGATTGTTGGGTGTTATATTAACTTTGTATACATACCGAACGGATTGTATAGTAATGTCTTGAAAAGTCAGATTTTTGCGTTTCTATTATTTTTATTTGTGGCATCATTTTCATTTTATATTAAGATAGGAATAGAGATTTTTGCTTTAGCTATGAGTGCTTCTGCTATTTTTGAATATTGTTATAATCGTAATATTGTGAAAAAAAACAAACTATTATAGTACTATTAATGAGACACATTTGCTTTTTAATGCCTTCAGTTGGATTTGCACCATCTGGAGGGTTCAAAGTCGTATTTGAATATGCTAATAGATTTTATGATGATGGATATAAAGTTAGCATAGCATTTGCTGCTTCTAATTTGTGGAGGAATCAGCCTTTTAAAGAAAGGATAAAATCTATAATTCGATATTTCATAAATAAGTTTCCGCAACGTTATACTCCTTATAGTTGGTTTAACTTAAATCGTAGTATTAATTTGTACCCAGTTTGGAACCTAAATGAAAGGTGCGTTCCAGTGGCAGATATTTATGTTGCTACAGCAGCAGAAACTGCAATATATTTAAATCAATATAAAAAAGTCGATTATAATAGGAAATTTTATTTAATACAAGGTTATGAGACTTGGCATATTGGTGAGAGTAAATTGATAGAAACATATAAATATAATTTAAAAAAAATTGTTATTGCCCCATGGCTCCTTGATAAAATTGAATCATATGGTACCACTGCTACCTTGATTCCTAACGGATTTGACTTTAAGTATTTTAGAAGATATATTGATGTTTCTAAGAAAGATAAATATTTGGTTACTATGTTGTTTCATACAAGTAAATTAAAAGGATGTGGTGATGCTTTCAAGGCATTAGAAATTGTGAAGACTAAAATTCCTCAGTTACACGTAAATATATTTGGATTTCCCAGTAAGCCTAGTAACTTGCCTTCTTGGTATTCTTATTATCAACAACCTAATAAAAAATTGCATAATGAAATTTATAATACTTCTGCTATATATGTTGGAGCCAGTTACTCGGAGGGTTTTTGTCTGACTCCTCCAGAAGCAATGATGTGTGGATGTGCCGTTGCTTGTACTGACATTGGTGGTTATAAAACTGTAGGTATTGATGGTATAACAGCTTTGTTATCTCCTGTTGGAGATTTTCGATTATTGGCAGATAATATTATTCGTTTAATAGAAAATGACGAATTGAGATATGATATTGCAAATAATGGCTATAATTATGTTCAAC
>USQP01000238.1 GCA_900556945.1 uncultured Clostridium sp. | reverse complement strand
AACTAAAATTTTATAGCTTATTACTATTAAAAAATATATTAATGTCTTTTATAAGTATCTTTTGACAGTAATTCTGAACCAATAACATTTCCATCACGTTTTAAAATTTTGTAAGCTTCTGAATAGATAGCAGTTGAAGTTTTACCTGTTACATAAGCAGAAATTTCTACTTCACAATCATCTTCTTGTTTTAAACCAAATATTTGAAAATTAGCCACTCCTCCTGAGACAGAACAAACCAGTTTGATTGGATAGTTCCTGTTATTTTTGAATTGAAAATCAATCGAGCCATAAACAACAGTTGCATCTCTGCTTGCTGGTGCATAGGAAGGAACAAACTGATGGTTTGTTCTTTGAACAATTTCTAAATTTGCATATACAACAGCATTATATAATGTTGTTGTAATTTGGCAAATTCCTCCGCCAACACCATCTACAACTTCTCCGCTCACATAAATAGGTGCTTCTTTATATCCTGCTGCAATTGTTCTTGCACCAACTACTTTATTATAAGAGAAGGTTTCACCAGGCATTATAACAGTTCCGTTTATTTTATTAGCAGCTAGTATTAAATTTGTTGTCCTGTTTCTATTACTAGCAGCATAATTGGTAGAATATGATGATAACAAGTCTGGAAAAGCTTCTGTTCCAATCATATTTGTTGTTACATTTGGTGACATTATTTTTAAAGGAATGATATATTCTTCAGCAGATTGATCTCCTAAATTAGCTTTAGCCTCTTCAATAGATATATTAAAGTCTATACCATTTTCAGAAGGATAAACTGTAAAAGGTTCTGTTGTATAGTAAGCGTCAACAGGTTCTTTATAAATTTCATCGTGAATTTTTTCAATATCAATTTCTTCTGGTGCCCCGAGTCTTTACTATGATTTCAATTGGGTTTCCAAGGTTTGAAAAATCAGATATTGCAGTTTTAATTGCAGCAGTAGTAGCATCAATGTCAACTACATTTCCCTCTTTTCCAGCTGTGATAATTAAATTTGAATCTTCTATGTAATAGCTACTTTCCGTTACTTTATCAGGTAGCTGTGTAGAAATGTCCTCTAAATTTTTTGTTAATTGATCACTATCTACTTTTACAATAGGTTCTATGTTTACTTTTCCAAAAATAGTAGATAATACATATAAATTATTCTCAAAAATATTTCCTTGTCTTCCAATGTTGTATGCACTATTTACAGCAGTTTTTGTATCAAAGGAAGCATTTATTTGTGAAAGTGAAATAGTTGTTTCAAAGTCGCCATGCTTTAAAGTGATTTCTTCAGGTAACATTTCATTAAGGTAATTATCTAATTGGTATTTAGCATCCGATTTACTCATGTTAGAAACATTAAATCCCTTTATAAATACTCCTGAAATAATATTGTTATTTAATTTATTATAGGCAGTAAAGATTAGAAAACAAATAACCAATATACTAATTAGTATGATAATTAGTATAGTAAAAATAGATAAATGTTTTTTTGTTTTTTCTTTTACTGGTACGAATTCCTTAGAAGGAGATACCGATAGATTTTGCTCTTTTTCTCCTTTTAAATCTGTTTTTGACAAGTTTTTAGTTGTTAAATTCTCATTTTTTTCCAACTCTTTTTCTTTAACGTTCATAAAATTCTCCTTTTGTAAATTATCTTATTTATTATAGCATAATATTTGCTCAAAAAAAATATTATTTAATAAAAAATTGTTGAATTTTAAAATAAAAAGTTGTAAATAGTTACTAAAATAAAATTTTATAAATTGTAAATAATATAATTATAAAACTTATAAAAGTTTTATTAATTCATTATATGAAATGAAAATCAAAAGATTTACAAGGAGGATGTTATGTCTAGAAATAGTAAATTAATATCTGAAAATCTAAGAGAAGAAATAGCAAAAGAATTAGGAGTATATGAACAAGTAAAACAAGATGGTGGTAGTTGGGGAAATGTATCATCAAAAGATTGTGGAAATATTGTATCAAAAGCTATCGAAATTGCTAATAGAAGTGTAGAAAACAAGTAACCAATAGAAAATCCATTAACGAAATAAAAAAGCCTGTTAGGAATACAGGCTTTTTTATTTCCTATTAATGAAAGCTAAAAACATCATAACTTGTTTGGTTGCAAAATCTTAGAACTGTCTCTTATACACATCTCCGAGCCCACGAGACGCGTAGTAATCTC
>USQP01000237.1 GCA_900556945.1 uncultured Clostridium sp. | reverse complement strand
TCTACACTTCTAGCTTCGTCGGCAGCGTCAGATGTGTATAAGAGACAGTAGTAAAATAACAAAAGAAATGAACATTAGTGCTATACAAGGAAATGCAATGAATTTATCAATGTATAAAGAGAATACATTTGATATTACATTGGTATTAGGGCCATTCTATCATCTGTATAGCGATGAAGACATAAAAAAAGCAATTAAAGAAGCAGTTAGAGTAACAAAAGTAGAGGGGAAGATTTTTATGGCATATATCACAGATGACGCAGTAGTACTATCATATGGAGTACGAAAAGGGAATTTAAAAAGACTAAGAGGATTATGTGATGATAGTTGGAATATTCCTAAAATGGAACAAGAAGTATTTGCTACCTATAAAGTGACCGATTTTAATAAAATGATAAGTGAATATAGTATAAAGCAAATTGAGACAATAGCAACGGATGGTATTGCGCCTCAATTACAAGAATATATAAATAAACTTAGTGAAGAAGAATTTGAGATTTATTTAGATTACCATTTGAAAAATTGTAACAGAAAAGATTTAATTGGATATAGTTCACATATATTAGAGATTGTAGAAAAGAGATAAAGGAGAAGATAGATATGGCAAAATTTGTAGTAATAGTTGGACCTCAAGCAGTGGGGAAAATGACAGTAGGTCAAGAGTTAGCAAAAATAACAAATTTAAAATTATTACATAATCATATGACAATAGAGGTTTTGACTAAAATTTTTGATTATGATAAAGAAACGTTTAGAAAGTTAAATATTAACTTTAGAACACAAATTTTTGAGGAATTTTCAAAAAGTAATGAATATGGGATTATATTTACAACATGTTTTGATTTTGATTTTGAAGAAGAAAAAGAAATATTAGAAAGATGGAGGAATATGTTTAAGAAAAATGGAGGGGAATGTTATTTTATAGAATTGGAAACAACATTAGAAGAAAGATTAAGAAGAAACAAAACCGAGAATAGATTAGCTAATAAACCTTCCAAGAGAAATCTTGAGTGGAGTGAAAAGGATATATTAAAATCTGTTAAAAAATATCGCTTTAATTCACATCCTGGAGAAGTCAATTATGAGAACTATTTAAGAATTAATAACACGGATATATCAGCAGAAGAAGTGGCAAAAAGAATAAAAGAGAAGTTTGAATTATAGGAGGAATAAAATTGAAAGTAATAATAGAAACACCAAGAACAAGAGATTGGAAAGAAGTGAATCAATTAGCAAAGCAAGTCCATGAATTTCATGTAAAGTGGAGACCAGATTTGTTTTTAGAGGTAGATGAGGTGATTAGCAAGGAGAATTTTAATAAGATGATAGAGGAGAAAGAAATATTTATAGCAAAGATAGAGAATAAAATTATGGGATATGTTACTATAAATATAAAAGAAAAAATAAATCCGATTATGCAATATAAGAAATGGTTAGTAATTGATGCTATTTGCATAAATAAAGAAGATAGAGGAAAAGGAATTGGCACGGCGTTATTAAATTATGTAAAAAAGATAGGGAAAGAAAAGAAGTGTACAGACATTTACTTGACAGTGAATGAGGAAAATAAAAATGCAATAAGGTTTTATGAAAAATTTGGATTAAGAGTAAAAAATATATCTTATTCAATGCCAATATAAACGAAAAGGGGAGCAGATGAAAATGAAATACTTTAAAAAATTAATAGGAGAAAGAATATATCTATCACCACAAAATATAGAAGATGCGGAAAAATATGTAGAATGGTTTTGCGACTTTAAAATGACAGATGGCATCGGAAAAAGTGGAAATATAATGACTATAGAAGCAGAAAAAGAATGGATTGAAAATACGCTAAGAAGCAATGAGTTAAATTTTGCAATTGTCAATATAGAAAACGATGAACTAATAGGAAACTGTGGATTTAACAAAATAGATTATCAACACAGAAAAGGAACAGTAGGAATATTTATAGGAAATGAAAAAAATCGTAGTAATGGCTATGGAACAGAGACATTGAGGTTATTATTAGATTATGGATTTAATTATCTAAATTTAAACAACATTATGCTAACAGTAAAATCCTTTAATGAAAGAGCAATTAATTGCTATAAAAAAGTAGGGTTCAAAGAATTAGGAAGGAGAAGAGAGTGCTATTTTTTAAATGGTAAATATTATGATGATGTATACATGCTGTCTCTTATACACATCTGACGCTGCCGAC
>USQP01000236.1 GCA_900556945.1 uncultured Clostridium sp. | reverse complement strand
ACGAGATTACTACGCGTCTCGTGGGCTCGGAGATGTGTATAAGAGACAGCCTATATGTATATAGAACTAATAAAAAGAATAGTATAGTTTTAGTTTCTATACTACCCTTTTATGATTATAATTTCTTTATTCTCTCAATCGCTTCTAACGTTTTTTCTTTTGTATTAAAAGCAGTCAATCTAAAATAACCTTCTCCATATGCTCCAAATCCACTTCCTGGTGTTCCTACTACATTTGCTTTTTCTAATAATTCATCAAAAAATTCCCAAGATGTCATACTTTCTGGAACCTTTAGCCAAATGTAAGGAGAATTCATTCCTCCGTAACAAGTAAATCCTGCTTCTTCTAATCCTCGTTTTATTATTTTAGCATTTTCTAAATAGTAATTAATATTTTCTTTTATTTGCTTTTTTCCTTCTTCCGAATAAGTTGCTTCTGCTGCTTTTTGTACAACATAAGATACCCCATTAAATTTGGTACAAGTTCTTCGATTCCATAATTTATTTAGGTTAACTTCTTCTCCTTTTTTTGTATAACCTTTTAAAGTTTTTGGAATCACAACGTAAGCACATCTTACTCCTGTAAATCCAGCTGTTTTTGAATAACTCTTAAATTCAATTGCTACTTCTTTTGCTCCTTCCACTTCATAGATACTATGTGGGATATCTTCTTCTGTTATAAAAGCTTCATAGGCAGCATCATATAAAATAATAGATTGATTTTCTTTTGCATAATCCACCCATTTTTTTAATTCTTCTTTTGTTAAAACCGTCCCTGTTGGATTATTAGGAAAACATAGATAAATCATATCTACTCTTTCTTTTGGTAGCTCTGGCACAAAATTATTTTCAGCAGTTACTGGTAGGTATATCACTTCTCTTCCTGACATAATATTCGTGTCTAAATATACTGGATAAACCGGATCCGTAATGGCAACTTTGTTGTCTTTCCCAAAAATATCTACGATATTCCCACAGTCACATTTTGCTCCGTCTGAAACAAATATTTCATCTGCTTTTATTTCAACACCTCTTGCCTTATAATCGTTTTCTACAATGATACTTCTTAAAAATTCATATCCTTGTTCTGGTCCATATCCTTTAAATCCTTCTTTTGTACCGATTTCATCAACAGCTTTATGCATCGCCTCTATAACAGCTGGTACAATTGGCTTAGTAACGTCTCCTATTCCTAATTTGATAATTTTCTTATCTGGATTTTCTTCTGTAAACTTAGCTACTTTTTTGGCTATTGTTGAGAACAAATAGCTATCTTGTAATTCTAAAAAATTTTCATTAATAAAACTCATTCTATCTATCCTTTCTATTCTAATAATTCTCCCTCAAACACGGTAACTGCAGGTCCTGTCATGTATATATGATTATCTTCTTGACTCCATTCAATTTCTAAAGTTCCTCCGAAGTAATTCTATCCATACATGTCTGTTTGTTAATCCATTTAAATGACAAGCAACTGCTGTTGCACATGCTCCTGTTCCACATGCTAATGTTTCACCTGCTCCTCTTTCCCAAACTCTCATTCTGATATGTTCTTTGTCTACAATTTCTACAAATTCTATATTGGTTTTGTTGGGGAAAGCTTTATCCACTTCTAATATTTTTCCATAATTTTCGACATCAAAATCTTTTGTATTTTCTACTACTGTTATAGCATGTGGATTTCCCATCGATACACAGGCAAATTGGAATTCTTTCTGAAATGCTTTTAATTTTAAATTCTTTACTGGATTCTCTTTTGCTACAACTGGTATTTTCTCTGGCTCTAAAATTGGCTCTCCCATATCAACTTTTATGGTGTCTACCTTACCATCTTTTACATTTAACTTTAGTATTTTTACTCCTGCTAAAGTCTCAATAGTTACTGTTGTATGATTCGTTAATCCTTTATCATATACAAATTTTCCGACACATCGAATTCCATTTCCACACATTTCTGCTTCGCTTCCATCCGAATTAAACATTCTCATTTTAAAATCAGCAACATTACTTTTACAAATTAAAATAAGGCCATCTGATCCAATTCCAAAATGTCTGTCACTAACAAAACGAGCTAGTTCAGATTCTTTGTCTATGTTTTGGTGGATGGCATCCATATAGACATAATCATTCCCTAACCCGTGCATTTTTGTAAACTTTTTCATTTTTTCACCTTCTTTAGGTATTATTAATCCTGTCTCTTATACACATCTCCGAGCCCACGAGACGCG
>USQP01000235.1 GCA_900556945.1 uncultured Clostridium sp. | reverse complement strand
CGTGGGCTCGGAGATGTGTATAAGAGACAGCTCTCTCTCTCTCTCTCTCTCTAGAGCAGCAAGAGTTTTAGCTTTTGTGTTTTTTTGCATTTTTATACCTTCTTTTTTGTATCTATTTTTTACCTTTATATTTTATATGATTGTTTCATTTTTTTCAAGTACTTTATTTTATTTTCTTTTTTAACATTTTACTCTTCATTCACATCAATTAAGGAAAATAACTTTTTATTATCATTCAATTCAACAATATTCATAACAACCCCTTCGCCAACAACTGTTCCTTCTAGTTTCTCTATCGCATCTTTTATTGCTTTCATCGTGTTTCCGGTTGCATAGATATCATCTAAGATATAAAATTTTTTACTCTTATAATCTTGTTTCACTAATTTCGGTAATTCTAAAATATCTTTTCCATATTCTTTTTCATATTCAAACTGCATTTCAACGGTTGTTGGTGGTAACTTTCCTTTTTTTCTTACTGGTATACATCCAATATTTAAGGCATTTGCTACTGCTGTACCAAATAAAAATCCCCTTGCTTCTGGCGCTACAATATAATCAATTTCCTTTTCTTTTAATTCTTCCACAAATTTTTCTGTTATTTCTTGTAAAGTTTCTTTTTGTAGTATCAATGGCGTAATGTCAATAAATTCAATACCTTCTATTGGGTAATTCTTTTGCGTTCTAATATTTAATTCATTTTTTAATCCATTTTTTATTATTTTCATATTACTCTCCCTCATACTTTATCTTTGAACAAAAAGCTAATACACTTTCAAAAATTGGTTGCAAGAATAATAATCCAAATCCAAATAAAGCACCTCTTCCGAATGAATTAGCCAAACAAAATCTCTTCATAATTGCGATTACAAGCATTGCTATCCACCCAAATATAGGAATCAACCAAAGTAGCATAAGCCATGGAGATAATCCACATATTTGATACATGACAATTTGTCGATATAACGGAATAATTGCTGCCCATCCATGTCTTCCTGCTTTTCGATAAATGATCCATCTAAGAATGGTACCATAAAGAAATAAGATAACAATAGTGATGATAGTTACTTTAAAAATCTGATTTGCCAATAATAATTTTACAGCTATTTCAATCTTTTTTTCGGTTGGTGTTTCTTGTACAATTTCTTTTACTACTTGATTTGGTGTATATCCTGCATCTAGCTTTTCTTTTATACTATCAAAATCGATATCTTCTTCAATAATCTCTCTTATACTATCTTTATCTGTAGTTTTTAATAACTCTTGCCCTGCTCCTATTACTTCTTCACTAACTCCTTGTTCTTTAATTTCTTCTTTATATTCATTTAGCATGTTCGCAAGTTCTTCATTCGTATAACTTTCACTTAACTCGTCATAGACTTCTAAAACATCCTCTTTCGTTATATTATTTACATCAATATTTTGAGCATAATACTCTGCTTGTTCCTTTAACATTTCTTTCTTTGTGGAAGTTGCTTCCACTTGATTAAATAAATTTAAAGTTATAATAAGAATAGATATCAATAATATAGTTACTATAATTTTTCTATTTTTCATCTTCCTTCACCTCTTTTAATATATTATAAAATCTTTTTTCTTTCTCTTTCGAATTCTGAGAATCTATAAATTCTACCGTTCCTTTACCTTTTTTCTCTATCCCTTTATCTTCCAATATTTCTTTTAAATGCTTTGCCAAATTAGGAGCACCATTAAAAAATGTAACATTTTTTCCTAAAACTTTTTTTACTTCATTTTGAATTAAAGGATAATGCGTACAACCGAAGCACTACATTCTCTACTTTTCCCTTATAAATACTTAAATTTTCTTTTAAATACTTTTCTATCTTTTCTTTGTTTCCTTCTTCTATTAGGTCAGCCAGCCCTATGCATTCCAATAATTCTGTTTTATGGTTGTCATACTTATGATAAAGTAAATTAAACTTTTCACTTTCAATCGTTCCTTTCGTTGCCATAACCAAAGTTGATTTATCATAAGCATAGTCATATACCATTTTATAAGCTGGTTCAATTGCTACAAAAGGAATTCCGTGTATATTTTTTTCTCAAATAAGATACAGCTTTCGCACTCGCAGTATTGCAGGCAATCACAATCGCTTTACAATTTCTTTTTATAAAAAATTGTACTATTTTATCACATAATTTTAGAATTTCTTTCTCTGCCTTATCTCCCTGTCTCTTATACACATCTGACGCTGCCGACGAAGCTAGAAG
>USQP01000234.1 GCA_900556945.1 uncultured Clostridium sp. | reverse complement strand
GTCTCGTGGGCTCGGAGATGTGTATAAGAGACAGGTTATACAATGAAGGAATTATATATGGACAGCCAAGCTTGGATTATGAATTTGGAAAGACTTATGCACATGTTTTAATAACAGGACAATCAACCAACCCCGAAAAGTTATATGACAAGTTTAAAGAACAAGTGAAAAAGCTTAAAGAAGAAGGAATTAACCAAGAGGATTTTTCTAGAATTAAAAAAATGGTTTATGGTGGATATGTAAAAGAATATAATGATGTACAAGATATTGCAAGGATGTTTTTAGCGGATTACTTTAAAGGAATTAATAGTTTTGATTATTTGGAAGAAATAGAAGGAATTCATATAGAATATTTAAATCAAGTGTTAAAAGATGTATTTAAAGAGGAAAAAATGGTGCTTTCTATTGTTAGAAATTAAGAAAAAATGTATAAAAAATAAATAAAAAGTTTTTGGGAAAAATGTAAGAAAAACGGTATTTGTTAGAAAAAGAAAACAATACCGTTTTTTACTGTCTAATTATGTCGAAATGAAACAAAAAAAGTCATACGAAAGTTGCCAAAAACCATTGAAAATACTTGACTTGAGACAAATTGTGTGTTAATTTATAAATATACGAAAGATAATAAAAGAAAAAGGAGAGATTAGTATGTTAAATGATGAAATTTGTAAATTAAGAGATAAATTGAATAAAAGTATTGAACAAGGTGATGATTACAAGGAAACATACCAACTAAGTATAGAATTAGACAAGTTAATTGCACAATATTACAAAGAATTAAAAAAAACTAAAAAAAAACTAGCATGGACCATGACTTAGAAAAGACCTCTTAAATTTTATTTTAAGAGGTCTTTTTCTATTATATAAAAAATATAATCGATATTGTTATTAAGACTTTCTCGTTACATTCGAAAACTCAAATAGGCGAGAAGAAAAGATGGTAACTCCACTTTTCTTAAAAAGTAAACACTTGATTTTTCCATAAAAGTGTTATATAATTGTATGCCAAGTGAGGGGTAGAGAAAATGTCAGTTAAGAAAGATGAATATAAAAATTTCAAACAGATTGTTAATGTTTTCTATAATGAAGAAATAGAAAGAATAGATACAGAAGCAGAGCAATTAAAAAAGCCAGGAACCATAAGAATTGAGCCTAAAATATTTTATGACAAATTTTCAGGAGACATGAAAATTGAATTCAAAATTGGAAATAAAAAAATGTATAAGATAAAGAATTTGGCAGAGTTTTATACAAGAATGATGAATCAAGAATTTTATCGATATGGCGAAAAATTGCAATTTGTTCATACAAAAGATGCTTTTGAAGAAGATAGTCAAAAAATATTAAACTTCCTTATGAAATATGCAGAGATTATAAAATATGCTAACTCTAACTCGAATAGTAATTATAAATATTATGGAAAAGCGTTAAGCGAAACAAGTATTATAGTTGGAAATAGTGCAATCGATGACTTGTTTGATGCATTAAAAGAAAAAAAAATTGTTTTTCAAAAAGATTATAATATGAATGAAATAGAACTGACAGAAAAACAACCTAAAATAGAATTTAAATTAAAGAAGATAAGCAAAGAGCAATATGTAATAATACCCAATATAGAAATTTATAAAGTAAATATTATAAAAGGAAAAAATTATAAATATATCTTGGATGAAGAGAGCTTATATAGATGTACGAAAGAATTTGAAAATTCTAACTTGAAGTTATTAGAATTATTTAGACAAAATTATATAACAGAAGTGAAATTAGGAAAAGATGAATTAAGCCAATTATTTTCTATCATTGTACCAAAAGTAAAAGATGCAATTACATTAGAAAATATATCGGAAGAAGAATTAGAACCGTATAGACCAAAAGAGCTAATGGTAAAAGTCTTTTTAGATTTTGATAAAAATGACTATTTAATAGCAGATGTCAAATTTTGTTATGAAGAAAAGGAGTTCAATCCTCTAGATGAAAAACAAGAAATTGATTTTCCAAGAAATAAGATAGAAGAAACAAAAGTTTTAAATATTTTTAGACAAACAAGTTTTATGTTAGATACTAAGAATTTGAGATTTATTTTGCCAGATAATGAAAAAATATATGACTTTTTAACACAAGATATTAATTATTATAGACAAAAATTTGATATTCTTGTAACGGAAAATTTTCGAAAAAAACAAATTCGATAGCCAAAAATAGGAAAAATAGGGGTGAGAATTGAAAATAATTT
>USQP01000233.1 GCA_900556945.1 uncultured Clostridium sp. | reverse complement strand
TATAACTTAATTTTTATTCAAATTTTTCAAAATTCTTTTTTAATTCATATACTACGTCTGCTCTATTATAAACATTTTGTGAATGAGTCACTATTATGATGCATTTGTTTTCTTCTTTTGCTAAATGTTCGAAAATATTTAAAATATCGTTTTCCGTATCTCTGTCAAGATTTCCAGTTGGTTCATCTGCTATTATTATTTTTGGATTATAGGATAAACTCCTTGCAATAGCAATTCTTTGTTGTTCTCCTCCTGATAATTTTAATATTTTTCTTTTGCTATGCTCTTCTGATAGACCTACGCTTTTCATAAGTTCTATTGCTTTTTCCTTTTTATCTTTTATTTTTACCTTACTTACATCCATAGATAATATAATATTCTCAATTGCTGTTAGACTTGGTAATAAATTATAACTCTGAAATACAATACCTATGTCTGTATTTCTATATTTATCTAAATTCATCTTTTTTAAATCTTTTCCATCATATAGGACTTTTCCTTCTGTGCATTTTTCTAGTCCTGTTATAAGAGATAGAAGTGTTGTTTTTCCACTTCCACTTTTTCCTTTAATTGCATACATCTTCCCTTGTTCAAATTCATAATTTATATTTTTAAATACATATGTGTCTTTTGGGGCATCACTATATCGATATCCGACGTTTTCTAATTTTAAAATACTCATAATTCTATGACCTCTCTTTCAAAATAGTAAGTGGGCTAAATCGTTGAATACTAATCATTGAAGCTGAACTACTAATGAATGTTAAAAGCAATCCGATTCCAAGCAATTGTGCAATTACTGTAAAATCAACTACAGCATCAATTGTATCGATTGATTGAATTTGAGTTGTTCCACTAAAATTCATTTCCATAGGCCCTTTTCCAAAATTATTTGAAATTTCTTCTTTTTCACTTTCACTTGTTTCTATTTCATTTTGAAGAAGCATATTTCCAACTGGTTTAGAAAGATACGTTCCACAAAGTGCTCCCATGCATAACATGATAATGGCTACTATTAATAATTCTAAAATAAATTGCATCGTTAATTTTAATTTGCTAACTCCAATTGTTCGAAATACACCAATTTCATATTTTCTTTCTCTTATATTTATCATATTAATTACAAATAATACAATAGAGGATATAATGAATGTAATAATTAGAAAAGTTGTTGCAAATGTTTTTACATTTTCAATAGATTTTGTTGCTGTTTGTAACTCTTCTAAATTTGTATTAACCATGTAATATTCATTTAGTCCTTTTTGTTTTATTTCCTCTGCAAATTTTTCTATTGCTTCTTCATCTTCTACTATAAAGGATGGTGTTATATTTGTTACAAGAGTGCTATCCTCTTTAACTAGCTTTTCTATGACTCCACTTCCTGTTATTATTTTATTAGCAGATGGAGAATACATACTAGCTGAGTCATTTGAATCAGAACTATCTTTATATATTCCTTTTACTACAAAATCATAAGTAACATCTGTATTCGGATTTTTTAAAGTAATTGTGCTTCCTACTGCTACTTCATTTAAAGTTGCTAATTCTGAACTTATAACACATTCTAGATTTTCAAAATTTGATATCATTTCTCCATCTGTTATTTTATATGTTCCGTTTACAAATTCAGTCATTGCATCATAGGAAGAATAACCATCTACTTCAAAATCTCCTGTCAAATTTCTTGAACTTTCGAATTTTTCTGTTGATCTTGTTATTACTGTAGTTGTATTATTATTGGTTACGGTATGTGCTCCTCCCATTTGTCTATTATTTTCACCATTTGTTGTACTGGTAGAACTGCTAGTTGTAGTTTGTGTATCTTCTACTTCATATTCATATGAATCCGTTGCTTTCGTTAAACTATCACTATTTAAAGAAGTTACATATGAGTAATAATATCCTTTTAAATATTCACTTTCTCCATAATTTTTTACATCTTCTAAGCTAATAGACTCTATCGTATTAAATGTTTCTATATTAGCTTTTTGACTATCTGGTCCCCCTTTAAAATTATCAGATAATTCTTCTCTGTTGAATGAAATAGTTGCAATGATATCATGTGATTCTTCATAATTTTTTACCAAATTATTAGCTGTGTTTCTTATTGCTAAAGTGACAGTTGATGCACATGCTATTACTAAAATGATTATCCCAATTAAAATATTCCTTCCTTTGTTTCGAATGATTGAAACTAAACTATTTTTTAAAATATACATTTTTCTTACCTCCTAATCTAATAG
>USQP01000232.1 GCA_900556945.1 uncultured Clostridium sp. | reverse complement strand
TAAGAGACAGATTACATATATTATATATTTTAGTTGTATTATTCAGATTAGAAAATATCTTTGAAGCTTTTTTTGTTTCCTTCTGAGAATCAAGATAATCTTTAGTAACAAAATTTTTACTTTGGAGAACAATGTATGGCTGTATGTCATCTTTAGTTATGGCAAATATTGTATCCATAAATAACTGACTAAACCTAGGCTTACCTTCATATTGAGAAATAAAAGGTTGTTGGTTTGCAATGAACAATTCATTCCAGCCTTTATTATATTGCACAGCGTCCAACCAAAAAGAAGTCCTCTTCCCGTCTTTCATATTTACTTCACTCAACAGAAATTTGCTATCTGCACCTTCATATGTATACAAATCTGTATATATCTTACCGTTATAATACTGAATACGACTACTAAACATTTTTTCATTTTTCAATTTGAAAGAACTTTCATAATCACCATTCGCACTATATTTCAATATCGTTTGAGTTTGAGAATCTAACAAATACAATTTTTTGTTTTCTATATCAACACTTATGTCAAGTGGAGAAATATATTCACCTAATCCAACTCCTTTATCTCCAATTTTTCTTAAAAATTTCCCTTTTTCATCAAAGAGGTAAAGTCCTTTTCCTCTCTCCAATACATAGAGTGAATCACCTATAAATTCGATTTTATCTATCTTAGCTAATAAAGAGTTATCTGTCATTTCTAAAACGATAACTCCCGCCGCTTCGAATAAAGATGAAAATGACACACTCTCTTTCTTCTGTACATTATCTAAATCGATTGTACAAACTCCATTATCATTTATACGCCTTACTTCATTACAAGAAAAAAGCACAAAACTAAACAATAACATACATATTCTCATAACTCTATTTCTTATTCGTTAATAAAGAGAATTGTATGGTTTATACAATTCCCTTTTAATATTTGTATAAGTAATGTCACGTTTCTGACGTAGGCAAAATAACCAATAATAACATTCAAACCAGAAATCTTATAAAAAGTCCAAAATGCTTATTACTAAAACTCCACCTAAAACAAAATTATTAGTAGCAATATATAGACGTGATAGATCCACTTGATTGACCTGCAAATGGGCCACTGTAATAAACACATTCCTGACCTTCCTCACAACTTCCACCACTACCAAAATTACAAGAACAAGTCCTACATTCTGATACTTTCACAAGAGTATTGCCTTGCCTTATACTAGTTACTTCTGTTATATCTGTAGTAGAGCATTTTACTTCACTTCCACCTCCCCCTTCAATAAAAGCCAAGGCATCTATATTAGCCAAGAGTAGATTATCCGATAAATTATTATTTACCATAAATATATTAC
Organism: uncultured Clostridium sp.; assembly: GCA_900556945.1. Taxonomy (GTDB): domain Bacteria; phylum Bacillota; class Clostridia; order TANB77; family CAG-508; genus CAG-269. The sequence continues at coordinate 920 of USQP01000232.1, read as the reverse complement.
CATTACATACCAACAATATTATCAATAATGTTGACACACTTAAATAAAATTTAATTTTCATACAATATTTGTTTAAAAAATCTTTTAATAGAATATTAATCACTCAAAGTAAAAATCACATAATCTCCTACAGTACAAATCATTTCATAAAACACCTCCTTTCATTTAATATTATAAAACTTCCAATTGCATGGCGCTTTCTACTAACAGTCTTCCTTCACAACTCCTTTAACAGACAATTGAATCATACCGCCTTCTGTGTTACAGAATATATTGATTGTTTTTCTAAAATATCCTAGAACCTCGGGCGTTACTTTTATTTTGATATATTTTTTTTCCCCTTTGGGTACGGGATGACTATCCCATTCAGGAATAGTACAGCCACAAGAAGTTGTTATATCATAAATAAGCAATGGGGCATTACCCATATTAATTATGGTAATTTCTATTATTGATTCTTTCTTCAATTTTAAATCATTCACCTCCACTATTTCAGGTTCTATTTTAGCTATAGTTCTAACAGCCTGAACGTTTTCCTTTTTTTTCTCTCCCTTAACTATAAATTTTCTATATAAATCCCATATTTGGGGATTAAGAGCAGGATTACCTACTAAAACGATTTCATTTTCTTTATTTAGCAAAAAACATTGATAGTTTAAATCTCTAGAAAAATGATAGATAGAATCCAATTTACTCTCTTTATCAATAAATACTGAATTGTTAAAATTATCACGTTTCAATATATTCAACAATTCTTTTTCACTTTTCGATTGAAAACAGAAAATAAAGTTTATACTATCAGGCATCAATATACTTGCATTTTTTATCAGCGTATTCCATTTATACAACTGTAGCTTACAACTAGTACATCCTATAGAATCTGTCTCTTATACACATCTGACGCTGCCGACGAAGCTAGA
>USQP01000231.1 GCA_900556945.1 uncultured Clostridium sp. | reverse complement strand
CGTCTCGTGGGCTCGGAGATGTGTATAAGAGACAGATATGCATCTGCATAATTTGTTTTTACCATTTTACTCTTCTCCTTGAGTTTGTCCTTCTTTTATTTCTTCTTGTGTTCTAACTCCTGTTTCTAATGTTTCAAAAGCTTTGCTTGCTTGTTGTGGATTAGAACTAAAATCTCTTGTAGTTCCTTGTCCAATTTGTTGAAAAGTAAGACTTCTAGTATGTTCTAATTCTTTATAAGATGTTACTATATGTAATTGTTCTAATGTTCGTTCCCCTATTATCGCTTTTGCTATTTCATAATCTTTTTCAGTTGATAATTGTCCTGGAAAATGTGCATCTTTTCCATATATAACACGTAAATCTTGTCCGTTTTCTTTTGCTGTTCTAGTCTCTTCTGCAACTATTTTCCAAAATTCTGGTGATGGATATGGTGTTTTTTTCTTTATATCTTCTATTGACATTCCACTATCTACTTTTGAAGCTATTTTACCAAAATTTATCTCTAGCGGAATTCCTTTTTCAATAGCTTTTCTACAAATTGCTCTAGTAATTTCTTCTTCTTTTACTCCAAAATTGTCTCTTGCTTGCATAAACAAATCTGGATGAGCAATAACATCAGGTAATTCTGCATCTAATGCAGAATTAATAGAATCTCTATACATTTCTAAAACTGCATCATTAATTTGTTTTCCATCATTTCCTCTTTCTATTTCATATTCATTTCCATTGCTATCAATTACAAAATGTTGACCTAATATCATTTTATTTGTCTTAGATTTTAAATCCTTTAAATGTTCTCTATCTCTTACTGAATATTCAAATTCAAAACCAGACTCTATTTCTATTTGACCTTTATATTTTTCTTGTAAATAATGAATAGATGCTAAATATGTTTCAACTTCAGCTATATCCATTCTTGATTTAGGTTTTTTATTATATCCATCTGGCAAAGGAATATGGTCAGTAAATGCTAGTTTTTTAATTCCACCTTTTATTGCATTTTGTACCCATTCTTCATCACCTGTATCTTTAGCTCCATGTCCACATCTTTGGGTATGTGTATGAAAACAAAAATCTTGTGTTGGATTTTGATTTATTTCCTTACTACTATTTTCTCTAACTCTAGCTTTATGGCTTTGTATTAATTGAATTTCTTGTTCTGTCATTTCAATTACTTTATCCATATCTTTACCAAAGAAAGCAAATCCATTTTTGCTATCATATGTCATTCCAGTAACAGATGCTTCTTTTTCATCACAAAAATCACAACATAGTTCATCGGTTATACTCCAAGAGGTAACACTTCTTATCTTTCCCTCTTTTACAAACTCACTTATCATTTTCATTACATCATTTTGTAATTTCTGTTCATATTTTCTTATGGCAACTAGTTCTTCTGGTGTTGCTGTTTCATAATCTACTCCATCTAATCCTTTTGATATATCTAATTCAGTGATATCTATTGGTAATCCAAATTGTTGTAATTCTTCTATTGACTGTCTTAAGCCTTCTATATCGTTAATGCTTGTGTGACATTGAGTTCCTATATGGTCTAATATTCTACAACCATTTTCTTTTTCATATTCTTGTATTTTTCTTATAACTTCAAATATAGTTTTTCTTTTTTCGGGATTTTCAAAATTCCAATCATTATATCCTAAATCAGCATTTGGCATTTCTTCTTTTATTGCTACTGCTATTTTGCACAAGTCTTCAACACTTAATTTAGACATCCAATTATTTGTTCTTTCTGAAAATGGAGCATTATAATCTACAAATTCATTAAACATATCTACTACTGTATGTATTCTGTGTGCTTCATATTCTTTAGCAACAGATGCAACTGCTTTTCCATAATTAATTAATGCTGTCTCATATTGTTCTTTAGTTCCTCCCACTAATCTATCTGGAAAATCTTTAAAAAACACAAGAGCATTAATATAAACTTCATTCATCTCGTTTTTTCTGGCAAATTCATATCCTTGTCTTAATGGGGTAAGGTTATAATCTTCTGGTTGTGCATTAGCTTCTTTTTCAGTTTCTATAACACCTGCTACTGTTCCAAATTTACCTTGACCATCTAATGTTAATCTAGTAAATCTTTTTTTATCTTTTTCTAAACTTCCAACAACATAATCATATAATGCTTGTACTTTTTGAAATGTTTTTTTTGTATCAATACTTATTTCTGTACTTTCTGGATTAATTGTTTGTCCATTACTATCAACTAAAAATGTTAATATACCTGTCTCTTATACACATCTCCGAGCCCACGAA
>USQP01000230.1 GCA_900556945.1 uncultured Clostridium sp. | reverse complement strand
GCAGCGTCAGATGTGTATAAGAGACAGTGTATAATCTTTATGAATTAAATCTTACCTATCCTTTCTTACAAATAGAATCTGTTGGATTTAGTGTACTTGGCAAAAAGCTCCCTGTTATTAGGCTCGGTCATGGTCCAAAACAAGTTTTTTATTCTGCTTCTTTTCATGCAAATGAGTGGATTACTAGCGTTCTTCTTATGAAATTTATAGAGAATTATTCTATTGCCTATGTTAATAATACTAGAATTTTTAGTTATAGAATTCGAGATTTATTCCGTTCCACTTCTATTTATATTATGCCAATGGTAAACCCTGATGGTGTAGATTTGGTTACTAGGTATTATCTTCCTAATAGTAATATTTACAAATCTTTTGAAAATATCGCAAATAATTATCCGGATATTCCGTTTCCGGATGGTTGGAAATCTAATTTTAATGGTGTGGATTTAAAAATATACCAACCAGTTTGCAAAGTATTGTAATACTTTGATTACACGGCTTTGCATTTTTGATTGTTCTTATTTATTAATTCGTTGATTTTGATAAATTCATCTAGGTTTTCGTTAATAGAATTTAGTTTTGAAAAGTTGAAATATATATACACATTTTTGTCTTTATCTATCTCAATTTTGTTGATTAGTCTGTATAAATACATTTTATCTATTTGCTCTAATTTCAAAAAGTTTTCTATTAATTTGTCTAATTCTTTTTCTTCTTTTGTTTTATTTTTTGTGCTTACTTTTGCTTCTGTTCCACTTAGTTTTTGTTCTAATTCTTCTTTTTGTTTCATTAGGTTTGTTCTGTCAAATACAAATTTTTGTGATACCCTAATGTAATCTTGTTCAAGAATAATACCTTGTAATTTATCCATATACATTTTGTCTAAATTGTTATTTATTTCTAATATAGCTTTATCAATTTGCTCTAGTTTCTTCTTGTATCCATCTCGAATATCAAGTGTTTTGTTTTGATATTTCTCATAGATTGAATAAAAAATTTCTTTGTCAGCATATATTCTACATATTTTTTTTACAACATAAATAATATGCTTTTCAAACTTTTCATAATTAATACTTAATGGGTAACAACCTCTTTTTTTATAATCTGCACATATTATATATGGATGTGATTTGCTATTTCTTTTTGAATTTTTCTTAAGCACGATCTGCAATTTTCTTTTGCAATGATAGCAGTAAAGTAATCCTCTTAATAAGTAATCATATTTTAGTTTTGTATTTGTTCCTCTTTTTTCTATAATACATTGTACTTTTTCAAAAGTATCTTTGTTTATAATAGGCTCGTGTGTATTGTTTACTCTTATTTGATTTTCTTTTTCAACAGTTCTTATTTTATGTACTTTATAGGATACAACTGATTTTTTGTTTTGGACTGTATTTCCTATGTATACCTCATTTTTTAACATATTGCACAATGTTACTTCATTCCAATTATAATTAGTTTTGTTTTCATCTTGCATGATACCTGTTTTTCTATACCCTGTTGGAGATAGGTATTTATTGTTGTTTAAGTAATTTACTATTTCTACACTTCCATGTCCATTGGCATACATATCAAATATCTTTTCTACAATGTTCTTTACTTGTTCATCAATAATTAGCTTATTTTTGATATTAGGATGTCTTTTATATCCGATATGCTGGAATACTACACATATATTCACCATTTTTTTGTTTTTCTTTATAAACACTTCTAATTTTCTTTGATATATCCTTAGCATAATAATCGTTCATAATTGCTTTAAAAGGTGTTATATCGTTATTTGTGCTATCAATATAGGTATCTATTCCATCTGTTATTGCAACATATCTTATATTGTTTTGTGGAAAGTAATTTTCTATGTAATGCCCTGTTTTTATATAGTCCCTTCCAAGTCTTGATAAGTCTTTAGTTATTACCATATTAATAGTTTTATTCTCGATGTCTTGTAGCATTTCATTAAATCCAGGTCTATCAAATGTAGTTCCTGATATACCATCATCAACGTATTCTTTGACTAAAACTAAATCATTCTCCTTTACATATCTTTGCAAAATATTTCTTTGATTACCGATACTTTCGCTTTCTTGTTTGTCGCCATCTTCTCTAGATAGTCTTATATAAATTCCGTACTTTGAAGTTTTGACTATTTAAGTTTAGCATTTAACCTCCTATCCGTAATCATCTACACATAAATTGTAACGTGCTCAAAATAATTTTGCAAATACTTTATAATAATTACTTTGTTTTTAACTTTAAATTTTCAATATAATCTTTAAATA
>USQP01000229.1 GCA_900556945.1 uncultured Clostridium sp. | reverse complement strand
CGGCAGCGTCAGATGTGTATAAGAGACAGATATAATAAATTGCTATCTACTCTATCAACTATTTGTTGTATGAATGGATGAATATATTTAACAAATATAACTCCTAATATTCCCCAGCAAATTGAATTTGTTAAACAAATTCGTCCTTGAAAATTAAACTTCTGATTGGAATAATCCCAATATTTTGTATGAAACATCTTCTCCAATAGTACTCCTACTAAGTATTCCCATATTGTTAATGTTGTTATCGCTATAAAAAATAGCATCACTGGTTTATTTTCAAATTGATCTAAAAATAAAAATAAAATAATAGCACCAATTCCATAAATTGGACAAAATGGTCCTCTTAAAAACCCCGTATTAATTAACTTCTTTTCTGATATCGATCTTACAATTGATTCCATAACCCATCCTAAAAAAGAATAGATAATAAAATAAGTCAAAATCTCAAACAGTTTTGCTCCCATAATTTTCCCCTTTTCAATAAATACCTCCTACATTATGTGTAGGAGGTATTTGTTATTTATTCACTAATACTTTAGATATTTCACATACATCACTCTCATTATAAACTCTTATCTCCAGTTTATTTTCTCCATCATGTAATGGATATGCATATTCAAATTCTTTTCTTTCCTCTATTGAAAATACTTGATCAAGATTTAATACATTTTTTTCGGTTTCATTAATAATGAACTCAATCTTTTTTATTCCTTCTTCATCAGATGCTTTTATAATAAAGTTATCCGATCCATCTGTTGTTACTTCAACCTTTGGTTTTGTAACTCCTTTTACTTCTTGTTCTTTTCTTTGTGTTTCATTATTAATATCCACAACAACAACTGTTAATGTATGCAATCCTTTTGGTATTTCTACGTTTTGCTCAACTTCTTGACTGTCTATATCTACTCTCGTCTCATCTTCATCGTCCCATCTATATGTCATATAGGAAAGTCTTTCTTTTCCAATTGCCGTAATTTTTATATTACTTCCACTCACTTCTAAATTGATATCAACATTTCCTTCTACTGTATATTGTTTTTGATAAGTAGATTCTTTTCCATTAATATCCGATACATATACATTTAAAGTATTGTCTCCTGTTGGTATTTTTATTCTTTCTTCTACTTTTTTCTTTCCTGTACAATCAATCTCTACTTCATCTTCATCATTCCATTGATAAGTTACTTTGGATAGATTTTTATCATGTGTTACTTGTAGTGTGATTTCTGTTGCCGAATTTTCTTCTATATGTATGGTTGGTTTACTAGAAGCTGTCTCACTTTTTGAATTTTGATACATAGCATATGAACCTGTTCCTATCATAAATACACCAAAAATTAATATCGCAATTGAAAAAAATCTTAAAATTTTATCAATTTCAATTGGTCCACTCGTTCTTGTTCTTTTCCTTTTTTCCTTTTTTGGATTTTCGACACTTAATATTTGATTCAAAGTTTTCACCTCATTAGTTTTATTCACAATGAATTATATCATAAGCCTTTATAAAAGTAAATGTTTTGAAAATAAAAAGTATCGGATTTCATTATCATTTACCTTAATTTTCGATTCTAATTCATTATCTCCTATATTTGCTTTTTTATGTTAATTATAGTATAATATAAATATAAGCCTTGCGCTTGTGTAAATACTAACTTTTAAGCCATTTTGGCAGGAGGTATGATTATGATACTAAAGAATGTTAAACTGACAATTGCTAATGAAAAAGGTGTTATTTTGGGATACATTGATATTTCTGGAAAAAATTTAGGTTTTAATAGCTATCATTTTTCTCCTGAAATTCAGGAAAACCTTAATATGGTTGATGAAATATCCCTTCATTCAGAATTGCTAAGGCCTATTCAGACATACGTTAACCAGTTTAACACGAAACACTCTATTTTTGGCAAGGGTTAAACAACCCTTGCCTCCCGTTTTACGAGATTTTATATAATTAACTATTTGATGTATCACTTATATTTGTTATATATTTTTATACATCAAACAATAAACAGATAGAACCGTTGAAATATCAACGGTTCTATCTGTTTATTTATTTCGATTAGTTTTGTGAATATGGAAGTATCGCAATATGTCTTGCTCTTTTTACTGCTATTGTAATATCTCTTTGATGTTTAGCACAAGCTCCTGTTGTTCTTCTAGGTAATATTTTTCCCTTATCATTAACAAATTTTCTTAATTGTTCAGGATTTTTGTAATCTAACTCAAAGTTTTTATCACTACATAATATACATACTCTGTCTCTTATACACATCTGACGCTGCCGA
>USQP01000228.1 GCA_900556945.1 uncultured Clostridium sp. | reverse complement strand
CTCGTGGGCTCGGAGATGTGTATAAGAGACAGATCTTGTATAGTATTCATAAGTTGCTTATAATCAGTAAATAAGATGAATTGCTTTGTCTAATAAATAAGTTGTAATATCTTTATTTAGTGGTTAATTTTGACACATGTTTAACTAAAACGTATATAGTTATGGTCAAAAAAATGCTTTTATTTATTGGGCTGTTATTTTTATTCGTAACTCCCGCTTTGCCTAGTGTGTATTCTACGAAGTATATTTATCTGCGTAGTACAGAGAGTGCTAAAATGAAAAAGAGACCTAGGTCAATAAAACTACTCCCTATTCATGCTACCTTGGAAATGAATCAGTTGCAAATTTATTTTTGTGAACCCCTTTCTTTAGTGGATATTGTAATAATGAACGATTTTACGGGAGAGGAAATCTTTGCTACTTCTCTATTAGTAGAGAATCCTACTACTTATGTGATTAATTTAACTGATTTTGCACAAGGAAATTATGTGGTTAAATTTGTTTTATCGAGTGACACTATCTTTGGTGATTTTATAATAGAGCAGTAATGGTTAACTACTATATTTATAAATAAAAATTTTAGGATTGAAAATATTTTCAAAAAACTAATATTATGAATACAAAAAATAAAATTATTGTTATCTTACTTACTTTGTTAGTATTAATGTCATGTGAAAATAAGCAATATGAGGATCAGTTCTTAATAAAGGGACAAGATGAGAATATTGAGGATATTGGCTATTTAAAAAGCAGGTTTTCTAATGCTTTGGCTATAGTATTAAGTGAGAGTAAAGAAGCTAGAGAACTTATAAAGAAAGAAGCTTTAAAACAGTATGATTATGATTATGATGTGTTGTATATGCTTGTTAAAAACAAAAAATTGGGGGAGAGTGAAACACTTGAGCAACTTTTATTACAGTATATAGGTGAAGATGAATTGTCTACTTTACTGAAGAAAATCCCTAATTTGACAATTTTTGTTCCTTCGTTACCTTGCGATGCTTTTTCTGCTGAACTGTGGAATACTTCTACAGATATACCTTGTATTGCATATAAGAATAAAGAAGGTAAAATCTTGTTTGTGGATGGTAAGGGAAATATTGATGACACTTTTGGATATGATGAAATACCTCTTTTCCCAGTTGTGGTAGTGAAACCTTCTGAGAGAGTCGTATTACAGTCTGCTTTAACTCGTAGTGTTGATGATATTGATATTTTAAAAACAGAAGATGGAATGAACTTTGTTTTTGAATATTCTGAATTTAATAATGTGTATTCTGTGCAAACAAGAAATAATGGTAACAAGGATATACCGGAAAAGTTGAAAAGAGTCTTTGATGCTAAAAAGTATGCAGATATGAATGATATTTGGCAGAGAGACTACATTTATTATGATATATTGACTAAGGATGGTAAAGGGATTTTGCGTAGGAATGTGTCAGAATGTTTATATGCTTTTGAACTTATTGGGAATGTTGATAATATTTATAATATACTTTCAGATCAAAACGATGACCCTCATTATGACCATGGAAAATCTCTTGTTGGAAAGCGGGGAGAAGAACGCCCATCTGGTTGGTATGGAGGAAATTATGAATTCATTATAAAAATATATGTCAGTAATGACCAGTTGATTTCCAATGAGATTATAAAGGCTTTATCTGTATCTCCTCAAAAGCTATTTACACTCAAACTAAAAGAAGGCGATCGTGGTCTACGCGTGATGGGTGTAAAATCAATCAACAAATATTATCTACCAGAACCTTTACCTCTTTTTGATTGGGATATAGAACACTATTCTTCTTCAGTTAAAATTTCTATTGAAGAAAAGGATGAAAATGTAACAGAACAGACTATTGTTGAAACGACTACAAGTTTTGCTACAAATTTCGGATTTGACATAAATTGGGGGGAAGTAGTGAAAAAAGGGGCTAAGTTTGGTACTACTGCATCTAAAGAACGTAAAGTTTCTACTACTATAACTCGCACATTGGGCAGTGATGAATTAGGTGATGTAATTGTGAATTTTGGTGATGATGTTGTTATAAAAGACGAAATGGAAATTGTTGGAATGCGTAAGGAGAGTATAGGAGGACGTTCTGGTCGAAATAATTCAGTGGAAGTTCCTATATATAAACCGGCTTTTAATCCTAAATATAATTCAGGATACTACAAATTAGAACTTGTTCCTTTAGAGATGTATTAAAGGTGTTGTAAGATGCAATTTATTTATTTTATGATATGTGTTTGAGGACTAATATGTCTGTCTCTTATACACATCTCCGAGCCCACGAGACGCGTAGTAATCTC
>USQP01000227.1 GCA_900556945.1 uncultured Clostridium sp. | reverse complement strand
TTTTTATTATCTTATCAATTGATTTTTCTCTCATTTCTTTTATCAATTTACAGCTATCATCCAATTTAGTTTGTTCTTCCTTATTTAAATCCAATTTTAATAATTCTCTTACACCATCACTATTAATAATAGCAGGAACGCCTATATAAATGTCATCTTGTCCATATTGTCCCTCTTTTAAATAAGTAGATACTGTTAAAATTGCATTCTCATTGTCTAATATAGCTCTTACTAATCTATTTAATGCCATACCAATTCCATAATAAGTTGCTTTTTTCTTTTCAATAATTTCATAAGCTGCATCTACAACCCCTTTATGAATTTTATTTAAATCCTCTATCGGGTAATTATTATCTTTCATGATATCTTTCACTTTTTTGCATCCAACATAAGCATGTTCCCATGGTACAAAAGATGAATCACCATGTTCTCCCATAATATAAGCATGAATATTCTTACTTGATACTTTTAAATAATCTGCCATTAAATAACGAAGTCTAGCTGTATCTAAAACAGTCCCTGAACCAATTACTCTGTTTTTTGGAAGTCCTGATACTTCACTAACTACATATGTCATCAAATCAACTGGATTACTTGCTACTACTATGATTCCACTAAATCCACTATCCATAATATTTTGGGTTATCTGTTTCATAATTTTCGTATTTACTTCTGCTAATTCTAATCTAGTTTGACCCGGTTTTTGAGCAATACCTGCTGTTATGACAACAACTTGTGCGTCTTTACAATCATTATAATCTCCTGCCTTAATTACCATCTTTTGAGGGGCATAAGGTAAACCATGTGACAAGTCCATTTCCTCTCCAATTGTTTTTTCCTTATCAATGTCAATTAGAACAAGCTCTTCTATACCTCCTCTATTTAACATAGAATACGCCATGCTCATTCCAACAAAGCCTGTCCCTACTAACACAACTTTTCCTTTTTTCATAAATCCCACTCCTTTTTCGCATAATATATCACTAATTTGTTTTCTCATCTATATAGTATATCACCATTTAAAGCATTTTAAAACATTTTTTTCAATATTTATTTTACTTTTTTTGCAAACCATGATATAATCAAGACAAATCGCGTAAAGTAAGGAGTGCTATTTATGAGTTCAAATTCAGATAATGCTACTACTTTGGCCGAGAATAAGGTTTTAATCTTATATATATTAAGTCTAATTGATAATGATATCAGACAAGATGATTTGTTTAAAATAATTACTTCTATTCATGACATCAATTACTTTTATTTTAAACAAGTTTTAACAGATTTAATTGATTCAAAGTTAGTAGGTCCACACACTAAAGAAGAAGAACAATTCATTCGAATTACTTCTGAAGGAAAAAATGCATATATTCTTACAAAAGATGTACTACCAGGAATCATGAAATTAAAAGCAGATCATATTTTTAAAAAAGAATTCTCATCAATTGAAGAAGCTTCTTCTGTTATTGCTGAATTCATTCCGAAAAATGAGAATAATTATACAATCAAGTGTAAGATTGTAGAAAATAACGAAACTATTTTTGAGGTAAAAACCTTCGCAGGCTCTAGAGAAAGAGCCAAAAGAATTGTTGATAATTGGAACAAAGATGCTAAGACTATCTATCCTAAAATGTTAAATTTATTATTAAAAGATGAATAAAAAAGTATATGTAATTTTTTATAAATAAAAAGTAGGTGCCTAAACATCTACTTTTTATTTACTATCTAATCATACAAATCAACGAAAATATAAATAATTTTATAATAATATTTAAGAAAAACTGATAATTCACACACTTTATTCCTAAAGTATTTATTTTGTCAAATCCCTGTACTATTTTACTTATTTCTTCAGGCGTTGATATTTTTTCTTCTTCCATATATTCTTTTGCTAAATATCTAGCCTTTATCATAGCATCATTTTCTAAATAAATTCTAACCATATAATACACCATACTGAGTAATAGGTATATACTCAAAAAAAGCATTTTATTGGGTAACATTTTTAAAATAGCCAATATGCAAATTACTAAAAAGTATAAAATATATAAATTAGAAAATATAAAATTAAAATTCAAAATCTTTCTATCTTGAACAGAGTGTAAGCATTCATGGGCTATTGTTTGTATCCTAGTATAGGTATTTGATATATTAGCAATTGAAATCTTATTGGTAATTGCTATATATAAACTAGTTTCTGATTCTGTATTTTCTTCAATTTTTACATTTTGATTCTTTAACTTTTTCAAATATTTTTTGCATATTTCTATATCTGTCTCTTATACACATCTGACGCTGCCGACGAAGCTAGAAGTG
>USQP01000226.1 GCA_900556945.1 uncultured Clostridium sp. | reverse complement strand
CTACACTTCTAGCTTCGTCGGCAGCGTCAGATGTGTATAAGAGACAGATAATATAGAAGTAACCTCAAAAAATGAAAATATTATAGATGAAATAAGGAAAGAATTATTAAATGAAGATTATATAGGAGCTTTGAAAAAAATTGACAAGTTAAGTAAAATACAAAAACAATCAAAGGAACAAGAATCAGAATTAGATAGGGATGATGATGATGATGAAAAAATGGTAGGAATTTATCCTCAAAAACTAAGTAATCCCGAGTTGGAGTACACCTATATGGGCCTACTATTAACAGATCCAAAGTTAATCGTAAAATACTATTTTGTATTTGAAGATTGTTATTTTGAAGATGATGATATATTAAATTTATATAAAAGTGTTTTATTTACAGAAGGTGCTGCTTATGCTTCTGAAGCAGCCAAAAGAGGATTTAATTTCTCAAGAGATTCCGAACAAGTATATAAATTGAAAAATGAACTAAAAGCAAAAGTGGCCAATAAAGATTATGATATGGAAAAAATATATTTAGATTTAAAGAAACTTTTCATATTAAGAAAAAATTATTTGGCAATTCCAATTAAAAATATTCAAGATAAAGTAGTAGAAATAACAGATTATATTTTATATAACAAAATGTCAGCTGAAGAAGTTGAAAGTGCTGTTGTGCAAGTAAATGATACAGAAAAATTTAAAAGAGCAATATTGAACGAAGATCTTACTAGTTTTTTAGAAAAAGGAGATAATAATTTGAGAAATGGATTAGCTTTACCTTTTCCTATATTAACAAGTGTATTTAAGGGAATAAGAAAGGGAGAGACTATGGCTTTTGCTATGCCATCAAACTCTGGAAAAAGTAGATTTACAATCGATGTAGCAGCACATGTTGCATTAATTCATAAAAAGAAAGTTTTGGTAATTTCAAATGAAATGTCAGAAGAAAAAATGAGATTATGTTTAATTACTACCATATTAAATAATGAAGCAATTCAAAAAGTACATGGGCAAAAGATTAGTAAGACAGAAGGTGAACTCTTAGAATTTAAGTTTCGACCAGATGATTCGAAAAAAGTAGAAGTTGACGATGAGGGATTTATTGTTAAGCAAAAAGGAGAAAAACAAGGGGATTTTGTAAAGAGATTATTACAGCAGTCATCCGAGTTTAATAAGGTAGTAGCTGTTACAGATTGGGTAAATAAAGAATTAAAAAATTCAATTTATTTTATTAACATAACAGATCATACAAATGATGAGCTAAAAAAGGTAATTATGAATTATTACTATAAGGAACAAATAGAATATGTATTTTATGACACTTTGAAAACAGATACAGCAAATATTGGAATTGCAGAAGAAATTAAAAGAACAGCTACTATACTTTCTAATTTAGCACAAAATTTTAATTTATATATCTGTTCAACATTACAATTAGCAGAAAGTAATACCCTACCTGTCAATTTAGATGTAAATGATTTAGCTGTTAGTAGAACAGTAAAAGAAGTATTAGATACATTATGCCTAATAAAACAAATTAATCGCGACACATTACAGAATTATGAATATTCATTAAAAGAGGTAGATACAGAATTTTTTGATTTAAAGAAATACAAAGATCCAGATGTTAGATATTATGCTTGTGTAGTTGATAAAAATAGAGCAGGAGCAAAGCCAACTTTATTATTTAGATTAAATTTAGCTTATAATGTTTGGGAAGAATTAGGATATCTCAGATTAAAACAATAAAGAAATCAATCATGAAAAGCAAATATTATTAGAAAGAAAGATTAACTAAAATAAAAGGAATTCATTGGAAATGGAAAATTGGAATGAATATTATAAAAATACGATATCAAAATCTCCTAGTAAGATATTGGCAAAATATTTTGATTTGGGTTTAGACAGCAATAGCAAGGGCAATAAGATAGCTATCGATTTAGGTTGTGGAGTAGGAAATGACACAATATATTTACTAAAAAAGAATTATAAAGTTATTGCTGTAGACAAAGAGGTATCTGTAATTGATTTTATAAAAAGTAGAATTTCAGATACTTCAAAATTAGATTTTATAATCGATAGTTTTGAAAATGTTAAACTTAATAAAGCAAATTTAATAATCTCAAATCTTAGTATATATTTTTGTAAGCCAAAATATTTTAATAGACTTTGCAATGAGATAACAAACAACATTGTAGAAGGAGGATACTTCGTAGGAAATTTTTTAGGAAAAGAAGATGATTGGAGTATTGATACGAATAGAACATTTATTAACAAAGAACAATTAGATCTGTCTCTTATACACATCTCCGAGCCCACGAGACG
>USQP01000225.1 GCA_900556945.1 uncultured Clostridium sp. | reverse complement strand
AGCTTCGTCGGCAGCGTCAGATGTGTATAAGAGACAGTTTCTGTTCTATATTTTTATACCTTACTAGATGCGCTGAAGAACTTAATATAGTTGGTCCTGACACTCCGAAATGAGTAAATACCATCTCTCCAAAATCTTCGTAAATAATTTTATTCTTTTCTATATCTTCTAATTGTATTTTTACATTTCTTAAGCTCAATCCTTGCAAATTTTTGCACATATTTTTTTCATAACTTTCTAATGGTACAAGTGATGGTTGTATTTTTGTTATGGTATGTCCTAATTTCTTTACCAATTCATATCCATCTCCTGTTGAACCTGTTAATGGATAACTTTTTCCTCCTGTTGCAAGTATTACTTTATCTGCTTTTATTTTTACACCTTCCGCAATCACACCTACAATATGATTATTTTCTACTAATATTTCTTCTACTCTTGTACTATATTTTATTTTTATTCCTAATTCTTTTATCTTTTTTGTAAAACATTTTAAGACATCTATGGATTTATCTGTTATAGGAAAAATTCTATTTCCTCTTTCTTCTTTTACTTCTAGACCTTCTTGCTTTAAAAAAGAAATCATATCTTGATTTGTAAATTGCTGATAACAGCTATATAAAAACATTCCATTTCCTGGTGTATTTTTTATAAATTCATCCATATCTAAAGAAGATGTAATATTACATCTTCCTTTTCCTGTAATCAACAATTTTCTTCCCAGCCCCTGCATTTTTTCTAGAAGAATAACCTCATTTTTCTTTTCTGCTGAAGAAATCGCTGCCATCATACCAGCAGGTCCTCCACCTATTACAATTACTCTCATTTAGTTTCCTTTCATTCTAAAAATATACCTTTTATCTATAAGATATCTTTGTTTATACTTTCCTCTATTTTTCCATATATTCGATTGCTTTTAATATTCCCATTTTTCCATACTCGTAAGTAAGTCCTCCCTGCATATAGGCAATGTATGGTGCTCGAATTGGTCCATCACAACTAAGTTCTATGGTCGACCCTTGTGTAAAGGTTCCTGCTGCCATAATTACTTTGTCTTCATATCCTCCCATATCTCCTGGATATGGAATCACTTTAGAATCAATTGGGGATCCCATTTGAATTCCTTGGCAAAATTTTACTAATTTTTCTTCTGTCCCCAATGCAATCGTTTGAACAATATCCGCTCTTTTGTCATCAAATTTTGGTTCTACTTGATATCCTAATTTTTCTAACATTCGACTAGCAAATACTGCTGTTTTTACACTACTTGCCACAACAGATGGCGCGAAAAATAACCCTTTTAACAATGCTGTATTTTGGTTTAATGACGGTCCTATTTCCTTCCCAATACCAGGAGATGTTAATCTTTCTGCACACAACTCGATGAGATTTTTCTTTCCTACAATATATGCTCCAGAAGTAGCAATACCAGCTCCTAAATTTTTCATAAGCGACCCAACGGCAATATCCGCTCCTACTTCGATTGGCTCTCTATCTTGTACAAATTCTCCATAGCAATTGTCCACCATTATAATAACATCTTTGCTAATTTCTCTAATAGCTTTAATCGCTCTTTCTATTTTTTCTATCGTTAAACTTTTTCTTGTTGAATAACCTCTAGACCTTTGTATTTCTACTAACCTTATATCATTTTTAGCTAACCTATCTATTATTTCCTTAAGATCAAAGTCATTTTCTATTAATTCTATTTGTTCATATTTTATTCCAAATTCCTTTAAAGAACTTTTACTGTTTCCTGAAATACCTATCACTGTTTGCAATGTATCGTAGGGTTCTCCTGTTATACTAAGCATTGTATCGCCTGGTCTTAATAAAGCCGATAAAGTTACAGACAACGCATGAGTACCAGAAATCAACTGTGTCCTAACTAAAGCATCTTCTGCTTTAAATACATGACTATATATTTCTTCTATTTTGTTTCTTCCTGGTTCATCAATTCCGTAACCTGTTGATGAATTCAAATGTGTTTCTTGTAAATCACATTGTTGAAAAGCTTCTAATACTTTTTTACTATTTTTTTCACAAGTTTTTTGAATTTTTTCAAATATCGGCTTAATTTCTTTTTCCACTTTTTCTGCTACTTCTTCTAATTTATCATTCATTTTTCTTATTTTTTCCCTTTCTTAAGATTCAATCTAATACTTCTATTTTACAATATTTTTACCCTTTTTGCAAATCTGACAATAAAGCAAAAAATAAAGTATCTAACTTTATATGAAATTAGACACTTTATTCTTTTCTATTTATCACTGTCTCTTATACACATCTCCGAGCCCACGAGACGCGTAGTAATCTCGT
>USQP01000224.1 GCA_900556945.1 uncultured Clostridium sp. | reverse complement strand
GCGTCTCGTGGGCTCGGAGATGTGTATAAGAGACAGTCATTAATCTTCTATGTAGCCAAGATTTCTGCCTTAAGATTTGTTTCACCTTTTCTGTTATTTCCTCTGTATTATCTTTTATTAATTTACTTCCTTCAATATTAACACTTTCTACAACATTAGAAGAAATAATATTATCTACTGTGAATCCAATAAATAATATTCCTGATAAAATATGAATAACAAATTGTGGTATTTTATGATAGAAATCAAATAAAATTGGATTTGTCACATACATAATAATTACACCTAATACTCCAAATGGTATCAATGTTTCTAAACAAATACGTCCATTAATATTAAATTTTTTGTTACTATAATCCCACCATCTTGCATGATATTTCTTTTCCATAAAATAACTTGTGAAATATTCTATTATAGAACAAATAATTGTAGACATTACAAATAGTACTAATGGATCCTCCATATATCTTTTTAACAAAACAGTAATCGTAAGTGCTCCCCATCCATAAATTGGACAATACGGTCCTATTAAGAATCCTCTATTAACGAACTTTTTCATTTGTATGAATTTGCATATTACTTCCATACACCATCCTAAAAAAGAATAGGATAAAAATAATAAGAAATAAATTTCTATCGTATCTATCATCTTTTTCTCCTTATTTTATTATTATATATCTGTTTTATAGATATAGCAAGCAAAAGTAAAAAAAAGATCATTTGATGATCTTCTTTCTTTTTACCTTATGAAATTAGTAGCAATAATAGATTCATTTTCTGGCACTTCTATTCCTACTTTCTTTCCCGCTTCTATTGACTTTAAAAGCCATGCCATATTATTACCTAATGTCCTCATTGTTTGCATTCCTTCTTCATCTTTTTGAACATCTTCGGGCTTACTCCCATGTACCATATTCCAATACTGAGAGGAAACAATTGGCATATTACTAATTCCAAAATACTTATTAATTTCATCCAAGGCTGCTGTTGCGCCACCTCTTCTGCAACTCACAACTGCTGCACCTAATTTATTACTAAATAAATTTCTTCTACCATAAAAAACGCGATCCATAAAAGAGGATAACATTCCCGATGTAGCAGCAAAATGAACTGGCGTTCCAAAAACAAATCCATCTGCACTAGGCACTTTTTCCAAAAATTCATTTACTTTATCTTGCATAAAACATTTTCCTGTCTTTAGGCAACTTCCACACCCTATGCATCCTGATAATGGCTTACTTCCTAACCAAAATATTTCTGTTTCAATTTCATTTTTCTGTAATTGTTTTTCTACTTCTTTTAATGCTGTATCCGTACATCCTTTTTCTTTTGGACTTCCATTTACTAATATAACTTTCATTTTCTTTCCCTCCCTACTTTAGCTATTATATTACTTTTTCTTTCTATTGTATACCAATTTTAATTTTTTCTCATAAGATAAAATAGGTGATGTTATGTTTAGAATTGAGAAAAAAATATTAGAAGATAACTTGACATACAATGGTGCTGTCATTTTAAAATATCAAATAGAATACCCTCAAATTATCTCTAATTTTTATGATACCGAAAAATTTAATTCTTTTAATCTTAATAGAGCTTTAAATTTAGAAAAATATGCAAAAGAATCCTTATTCTCAGATGCCAAATCTCTGTATGATTATAATGTTTCTAATAATTATCCTATTATGGTATATGAATTACTTTTCACTACTGTCATTACCTATGACCAAGCTCCTATTGTCAGCTTATATCAAGACGAATATACCTTTACTGGTGGTGCTCATGGCTCTACCATTCGAACCTCACAAAATTGGAATTTGATCTACCCTGCTCAATTTGGTTTAAATGACCTTTATCCTTCTAACCCTAATTATTTACTTTTTATTTTACGAGAAATTAATAGGCAACTCAAAGAAAAAGGAGCTGAATTTTACTTTGATGATTATTGTTCTCTTGTTTTAGAGACTTTCAATATTCATCAATTTTATCTAACTCCCCACTTTATTACTTTCTATTTTCAACAATATGACATTGCACCGTATTCAACTGGTATCCCTACTTTTGAAATTCCCTACTAGTAAATTCACATTTTATTTTGGCGGAGCAGGTGGGATTCGAACCCACGGGCCCTTTCGGACTACCTGATTTCGAGTCAGGCTCGTTATGACCACTTCGATACTGCTCCAAATTTTTTCTTTTTCTATTGTAATAAATTTTTTTCTATTTTTCAAGTATTTTGATAAGAAATATATTGAATATCTTTTAAAAATACGTTATAATACAAAATAGTATTTAATTTTTATAAGGAGCGGTATCGA
>USQP01000223.1 GCA_900556945.1 uncultured Clostridium sp. | reverse complement strand
ATGGAATAAGGTTTACTTATTCCATTTTTTGTTGATTTATTGAGCATTAGTTAGAGTTTGTTTTAAAGTTACTTTTATAATCGTTCCTTCTTGAACTTGTTCATCTTTTGCATAATCTTGTGAGGTGACTGTTCCACTACCTTCAATTTCTATATTTAAATTCTTTTCTTTTAAAGCACTAGTAGCCTGAGAAGCGGTCATTCCTTTTAGATCTGGCACAGTTACAGAAGTTGCTACATTGCTATCCTCGCCATAAAGAACAATAATTGAATTTTTCGATAAAGAGGATCCAGGTTTTGGAGTTTGATCTGCTACAAGAATATTATTAGCATTACCACTTACATATGTTTTTGTCATGAATCCGGCGTTTTTTAATGTTTTTTCGGCTTCAGCTACCGTTTTATTCCTTACATCTGGAACGATAATTGAATGATCAGAAGAAGTAGAAGAGCTAGAATCTTCAGTAGAAGGAATTCCTAAATAAGGAAGAATTTCTGATAACATTTGAGATACTACTGGACCAGCAATCGTACCTCCTTGATGGCCATTGCTACCTTGCGGATCATATAAGGTAAGTAAGAGTACGACTTGAGTATCTTCTACAGGGGAAATAGCAACATAGGAAGCTACATATCCTTCGCTAGCGTTAGACTCTGTTGGCTCAGATGTGCCAGTTTTACCACCAATTGAATAACCTGATACGGCAGCATTTTTACCAGTTCCATTTGTTACAACAGATTCCATCATAGATTTAACTTCTTCTGATGTCTGTTTAGAAATGACTTGTCTAACTTGAGTGGCAGGTACTGCTGTTGTAGAACCTGTATCTGTATTAGTGACCTCTTTTACAATTCTAGGTTGCATTAATACACCATCATTTGCGACACATGAAATTGCTGTTATCATCTGTAATGGCGTTATATTTAGCCTTTGACCAAATGACATTGTGGCAAGTTCTACTGGTCCTACCTTATCTAATTTTTGAAAAATACTACTTTGTTCACCATATAAACCAGAATTTGTAGAGTCGAACAATCCAAATGCTTCATAATATTTATATAAAGTAGGAGCACCTATTCTTTTTCCTAATTGCATGAAAGCTGGATTACAAGAATTGCACAATGCTTGTCTTAAAGTTTGAACACCATGAGGTTGAGCTCTCCAACATGCGATTTTTACAGAAGAAGTCGAAGAAGAATCTTCAAATTCTTCATATCCTTTGCAATAAAAATCATTAGGGGTGTCTGTTGTTGTAATATTTTCTTCTAAAGCGACGGAAGCGGTAATTACTTTAAATACGGAACCTGGTTCATAAGTTTCAGATACAGATTTATTGGACCACATTTTATAAAGAGATTCGCTTTTTTCTTCGCTGGAAAGAGAATCATAAGTTTGTGCTAGGGTAGAGTTCGGAGTATAAGGGGAGTTTAAATCATAATCAGGGTAACTAGCCATTCCTAAAATATCACCATTTTTAGGATTCATAACGATAACATTACCACCCTTTTTACAATCATTATCTTCAACTGCTTGTTTTAAATATTTTTCTATAATAGTCTGGATATTTAAATCAATGGTAAGTGTTAAGTCACTGCCGTTTTCGGCAGAAATATAAGTTTCTTCAGCATTTGGTATTTCTTTTTGATCACTACCTTTTGAACTAACAATTTTTCCAGGAGTACCAGTTAGTACAGAATCCCATTTTGATTCAATACCACTTAGACCTTGATTATCATTACCACAAAAACCAATAATACTAGAAGCAACTGTACTGTAAGGATAATATCTTTTTGTATCTTCATCTATATTAATTCCAACAGATATGTTATTATCATCCATCCATTGTTGTAATTCATCAACTTTTTCTTGTTCTACTTTTTTTATAATTGTTTCGACTTGCGAATCACTAGTAACTTTTTCTAAGACTTCATTATAATCAAGCTCAAATATATCGGATAATCCTTTGGCAACAGTTTCTTTGAATTTTTTAGTATCTTCATCATTATTTTTAACAAGTTTAGCAGGATTAATTGTAATCGTATCTACTTGAGCACTTATTGCCAAGGCTTTTCCAGTAGAATCATATATATTTCCACGTTTTGGACTAATAATTTGGTTGATTACTTGCTGATTATAGGCAAGTTCTTTTAATTCACTTCCTTGTACAAATTGTATATATCCAATTCTTCCAATTAATAATAAAATAATAAGAATGGTTACAATTAAAGTAGTCTTTAACTTTTTGGAATAAACAAAATTTTTTGATTCAAATGAAGACTGTATTTTTACTACATTTGAATTTTTAGAATTATTTTTTTTA
>USQP01000222.1 GCA_900556945.1 uncultured Clostridium sp. | reverse complement strand
CGCGTCTCGTGGGCTCGGAGATGTGTATAAGAGACAGACATAGAAGAAAAATATCTAAATCAAATTTTTAAAATGATTAATGAAATACAAAGTACAGATTATTATGTACAAATGGCAATAGCTTGGGCAATATCTGTTTGTATCATAAAATATTATCATGAAACTTTAGAATATTTAAAAAATGCAAAATTAGATAATTTTACTTATAATAAAGCTCTACAAAAAGGAATTGAATCTTATCGAATTACGCAAGAACAAAGGCAAGTTTTGCGTAACTTGAAAAAATAACCCTTGAATTTATTTATCGTACTATGAATTTTACTTATTCCTAAAGGAGTAAAAAATAAATTTTAAAACAAATTATATTTTTTATAAAAATTACTTTGAGAAAAAAGTATTTTATGATATAGTAATGTAGAAAGAAAAAATAAGGAGTAAGAAACATGAGAAAAGGAAAAAGAGAATTAACAAAAAACAAAAAAAATATGACACCAGAAGAAATAGAGAAGAAAAAGAAAAGGATAGTAAAAGCATTTCTTACAATAGTAGCTATTGTTGTTCTATTGATAATAGCAATGATAGCAAATGAATTTATCATACTAGATAATAATAAAACAACCAATTTAGTTATAAATAATAAGAATGTAACAGCTAACCTAAAGAATGAAGTACTAATAGAAGATAATATTATCTATTTGTCAGAAGCGGATATTGCAAACTTTTTTGATAAATATATTTATGAAGATGAAGAAAGTCATCAGATGATAACAACTTATGAAAAAAAGATTGCAGCAATTGGGTTCGAAAAAAATACAATTAATATCAATGGCTCAGATAAAAAAATATATGCACATGCTATAAAAAAGGATGGAACAATATATTTACCAATTTCAGAGATGAAAGATGTCTATGATATAGAAATTTCTAATATTGAAAAGACGAAAGTAATAACAATGGATTCTTTAGAAAAAGAACAAAGAAAAGCCATTGTAACATCTAATGTTGCAGTAAAATCTTCTACCAATTTTTTATCAAAAACAGTTGATAGAATTAAAAAAGGTGATTCCATTATTGTAGTATCTTCTAATAAGGGATTTACAAGAATTAGAACAGAAAATGGAAAAATAGGATATATTAAATCAAGTAAATTAGAAAATGAATTTACGGTAAGAGAAAACATGGAAGAAGAAAAACAAATTGATGGAAAAGTTAATTTGACTTGGGATTATTTCTCTGAATATGCTTCAGCACCAGATAGAAGTGGAACAACAATTGATGGAATTAATGTTGTATCACCATCATTTTTCTATTTAGATAAAAATGGAAATTTAAGAGAAAATATAGGAAGTAAAGGACAAGCTTATATAGAATGGGCACATGATAATGGATACAAAGTGTGGGCAATGTTTTCTAATGCCAATGCAG
Organism: uncultured Clostridium sp.; assembly: GCA_900556945.1. Taxonomy (GTDB): domain Bacteria; phylum Bacillota; class Clostridia; order TANB77; family CAG-508; genus CAG-269. The sequence goes on along the minus strand of USQP01000222.1, from coordinate 911 downwards.
CAACCGAAAGTTTATCCATTACATCTAAGATTATGAATAGCTACGAATTACGACAAGAGCTAATTGAAAGTCTTATAAATAAATGTGTAAAATACAAATTAGATGGAATTAATATTGATTTTGAAAATATGAGACAAGAAGATAAAGATATGTTTTCAAGGTTTATTATTGAATTAACACCTCGCTTGAAAGAAATTGGACTAGTTACGTCTGTCGATGTAACAGCTCCAGATGGAGGAGAAACATGGTCATTGTGCTTTGATAGAAATGTAATAGGAGATGTAGCAGATTACATTGTTTTTATGGGTTATGATGAATATGGAGTATCCAGTAATAAACCAGGAACCACAGCAGGATATGATTGGATTAAATTAAATTTAAACAAATTCTTACAAACGGAAGAAATTGAATCCAATAAAATTATATTAGGTATTCCACTTTATACAAGAGTTTGGACTACAAATTCAGATGGGAAAATTGTTAGTAGAAATACAGTATCAATGAAAGATATAAATAAGGTTCTTCCAGAAGAAGTCAATAAAGAATGGGATAATAACTTGAAACAATATTATGTAGAATATATGGATGGAGATAACAAAAAGCAAATATGGATTGAAGATGTAGAATCTTTAAAGGCCAAAGTTTCTTTAATTAATGAAAATAGTTTGGCGGGAGTTGCTTCTTGGAAAAAGGATATGGAAACAGATGAAGTATGGCAAATGCTAAAAGAAGAATTAAAATAACTATTATTGTTACTTAAGCCTATTAATATATTTATTATTTTTGCAACACCGCGTAAGCGATTAAACGAACAAGCGCGAGTGCGATTGGAGCAACCTACGATTTCTTATGCTAATAGGTTGCGACACACAAGGTGTAAAAAATAATAAATATATTAATAGGCTTAAGTT
>USQP01000221.1 GCA_900556945.1 uncultured Clostridium sp. | reverse complement strand
TCTACACTTCTAGCTTCGTCGGCAGCGTCAGATGTGTATAAGAGACAGAATATAATGGGGGAAAAAATGAAATTTGATGTTTTAACGCTTTTTCCAGAGATGTTTGATTGTTTGAATCAAAGTATTATAGGAAGAGCAACAGAAAAAGAGCTAATAGATATTAAATTAGTAAATATTAGAGATTTTTCAAATAACAAACATAAAAAAGTAGATGATACTCCATATGGTGGAGGCAGTGGAATGGTAATGATGCCAGACGTTGTATATAGAGCTTTTCAATCTGTTGAGTCAGAAAAAGCAAAAGTTATCTATATGTCACCACAAGGAAAAACTTTAGACCAGAAAAAAGTGGAAGATTTAGCAAAGCAAGAACATTTAATTATACTTTGTGGACATTATGAAGGAATCGATCAAAGAGTCCTTGATAAAATTGTGGATGAAGAAATATCGATTGGAGACTATGTATTAACAGGTGGAGAGATTCCAGCTATGGTATTAATAGATAGTGTGAGTAGATATGTAAAAGGAGTTTTAAACGAAGAATCTGTTAAAGAAGAAAGTTTTTCAAATGGCCTTTTAGAATATCCACAATACACAAGACCAGAAGTGTTTGAGGGAGAAAAAGTTCCCAATATACTACTTTCAGGAAACCATCAAAATATAGAAAAATGGCGAAAAGAAAAATCTTTCGAAACAACCAAAAAGAAAAGACCTGATTTGCTGAAATAAAACAGGCGAATCGAAAAAAGGAAGTGCATGATTTAGATGCACCGCTCAGAGAATAGAAAAAAGGAGGAAATTCTAAAATGGATATTATAAAATCTATTGAACATGAACAATTAAAAAATAAAATACCAGAATTAAAAGTTGGTAATACAGTTAAAGTACACGTGAGAATTAAAGAAGGAAACAAGGAAAGAATCCAAATATTTGAAGGGATTATTATTAAAGTACAAGGTGGAGGAGTTAATCAGACATTTACGGTAAGAAAAATATCTTATGGTGTAGGTGTTGAAAAAACTTTCTTAGTGCATTCACCATTAGTTGAAAAAGTAGAATTAGTAAGGGTAGGTAAAGCAAGAAGAGCTAGATTATTCTACTTAAGAGATAGAGTTGGTAAAGCTGCTAAAACAAGAGAGCAAGTTGGTGCTAGAATTGAAGATAGAGAAATTGTAGTAAAAGAAGATTTAGCAGAAGAATCAGTAGAATCTGCTCCAGAAGAAGCTCCTGCTGTTGAAACAGAAAATGTTACAGTTCAAGAAACAGTAGATACAGTAAAAGAAGAAGCTGTTGAAGAGGTAAAAGAAGAACCAGTAGCAGAAGAAAAAGAAGATAAAAAAGCTGAATAATTTATAAAAAATGAATTCTAAAAAATAAGAAGTTATAATGGAAAATAATTTACATTAGAAACTGTTAAAAGATATTTTAGGAGAATCTCAAACTTGTTTTGAGAGGTGCCTAAAATATCTTTTTATAGTTACTATGAAAATTAGCTTGACAGATTAACTTCTTATTTTTTAGGATTCATTTTTATAAAACATATCTTCCATATTGTATAAGCCAATTGATTTATTTACAATGAAATTAGCAGCTTTTAAAGCACCCTCGGCAAATACATTTCTAGAATAAGAAGTATGTTTTAATTCAAATGTTTCAAATTCTCCAAAAAACTGGACAATATGTTCTCCTACAATGTTTCCTCCTCGAATTGAGTTGATACCAATTTCATTTTTATTTCTTTTTTCATGTTTATCATGTCTATTATATTCACAATAAAGTGTATTTCCAAGAGAGTTATTGATAGAGTCAGCAAGCATTTGGGCAGTTCCACTTGGACTGTCTATTTTTCGATTGTGATGAGTTTCCGTTATTTCAATATCAGTATCCTTTAATAGAGGAGCAAGCCATTGAACTAATTTTTTCATAATCATAATATCATAAGACATATTAGCTGATTTAAAAATAGGAATTTGTTTACTAGCTTCTTCAATTATTTTTTCTTCTTCTGCTGAAAATCCAGTCGTAGCAATTACAATCGGTATATGGTTTGAAATAGCATATTTTAAAATAGTAAGAGTAGCAACAGGAATTGAAAAATCAATAATTACATCAGGTTTTTCAGTGATATCTTCAATTTTATCGAATACTGGAAAAGCAAATTCTCCAGTTACGTTTTTGTCAAATCCACATTTTAATACTAAATTTTCATTCTGTTCTATTAAGTCACAAACAATTTGCCCCATTTTTCCACTACATCCATTTACCATTACTTCTAACATATTTTTATATTCCTTTCTACAATTCATATTACATTATATATCTACTGTCTCTTATACACATCTC
>USQP01000220.1 GCA_900556945.1 uncultured Clostridium sp. | reverse complement strand
TTTAATCTCAATATAATTTCTTCTTTTTTTATTACTCTATTACAATTTTATTAATAATTTTCTGCTTTAATTTCAAAATATGCTTTTGGATGTGCACATACTGGACACACTTCTGGAGCTGATTTTCCAATTACTATATGTCCGCAATTTCTACATTTCCAAATTCTATCTCCATCTTTACTAAATACTAATCCATCTTCAACATTTTCTAATAATTTTTTATATCTTTCTTCATGTTCTTTTTCAATTTTTGCAACTTCTGCAAAAAGGAATGCAATATGGTCAAATCCCTCTTCTTTTGCTTCTTTTGCCATTCTATCATACATGTCTGTCCATTCATAATTTTCTCCTTCAGCTGCTGCTTTTAAATTTTCAGCTGTAGATAAAATTTCTCCACCTTGTAATAATTTGAACCACATTTTTGCATGTTCTTTTTCGTTATCAGCTGTTTCTTGGAAAATTGCTGCGATTTGCTCATACCCTTCTTTTTTTGCTTTGCTTGCAAAGTATGTATATTTATTTCTTGCTTGAGATTCTCCTGCAAAAGCCTCCATTAAATTTTTTTCTGTTTTACTTCCTTTTAGTTCCATCTAAAATTCCTCCTTATTTTTTTGTTTTGATTTACATTTTTCACATATTCCACGAATTGTTATGCTATTTACATCTATGTCTATGTTAGCTTGCTGTTTAATGCTTTTCATTATTGGTTCTTTTTCAAAATCATAATAAAAATCAAAAACTTTACTACAAACCTTACATATCGCATGATAATGCTCTTTGTGTAAATAATCATATTTGTCTGGTCCTATTTCCATTGTAATTCTTTGTATAGCACCTCGTTCTACCAGAATATTTATATTTCTATATACCGTACTTTTACTAATCTTAGGTTCTTTTTCTATTACTGAATAATAAATTTCTTCAGCTGTTGGATGTGTTCGGCTATTTTTTATAACATCTAGTATCACTTCTCTTTGCCTGGAATAGTTATTCATAAATCTCTCCTTTTAAATTAGGAATTGTTCCTAATTTCATTCATATTTTATATGATATATTTTCTATTGTCAAGAGATTTACTTAAAATATTTTGTATTACTTTTTATCTCGTTAGTTTTATATTAAATTTTCTGGATTTAAAGCTTTTAATTCTTCTAACACAAATTTCCCATCTTTTCTAATTAACTTATCATCAAAATAGATTTCTCCTCCACCATATTCTGGTGTTTGAATATTTACAATATCCCAGTGTATGCTAGAACGATTTCCATTATCACTTTCTTTCAGACTATCTCCAGGCGTGAAATGAAAACTCCCCTTTATTTTTTCATCAAATAAAGTATCTCCTATCGGCTTTTCAATATATGGATTTAGCCCCAAAGCAAATTCTCCTATATATCTACTTCCTTCATCCGTATCTAATATTTTATTAATTTCTCTATTTTTATTAGAGGTTGCTTTTATTATTTTTCCGTCTTTAAACTCAAATCTTATATTATTAAATAATATCCCATTATATCTAGTCTCTGTATTATAAGTTATGAACCCGTTAACAGTTGTCTTTACTGGTGCCGTTGCCACTTCACCATCTGGTATATTAAAAGTCCCCCTATATTTTTCAGCTGATATTCCCTTTATACTAAATTCAAGATCTGTTCCCGGCCCTACAATGTGAACCTTATCTGTTTTATTCATTAAGTCTACTAATTGGTCCATTGTTTTTGACATTTTCTCATAGTCTAATGTACATACTTTAAAATAAAAATCTTCAAACTCTTCTGTACTCATATTACTCATCTGTGCCATTGAACTATTTGGATATCGTAAAATACACCATTTAGTATTTTTTACTCTTTCTTCAAAATGTACAGGAACCGTATAATATTTATTATATATTTCCATCCTTTCTCCTGGTATTCCATTTAATTCTGCTGTATTCGAACTAGCTCTTATTCCTATGTAAGCATCCATATCTTTCATTCGTTCTAAATCATGTTTTGCATATAATTTTATTTGTTCTTCTGAACAATTCTTTAAAATCTCTTTTAAGATTTCATAATTTACTATATTAAAATATGGATTTGCACCTTTTAATTCTGCTTGTCTTATTAATTCTTTTCCTAAAGGTATAGCATCTTCTCCTAATATTTCAATTAGTATGTTTTCATTTTTTTGTATGTTTACTGAGTGACTTAATAAATTATTTGCTAGTTTTTCTATTCTAATATCTCTCATTCATTTTCCTCTTTTCTTAATTTGTTTAACTTATTTCTAACATATTTTAAGTATTTTTTCAACTAATATCTATCTGTCTCTTATACACATCTGACGCTGCCGACGAAGCTAGAAGTGTAGAT
>USQP01000219.1 GCA_900556945.1 uncultured Clostridium sp. | reverse complement strand
AACCTCAGCCTTCCAAGCTGATGACGTGGGTTCGATTCCCACTACCTGCTCCAATGAGCATAAGTTGCGGAAAAAATTCGCATAAGATATCTGTAAGAAACAAAGTTTTAACAGCTATCTTAACTACCTGCTCCAAAATCCTGACAATTAACTTTATATGCAGGTGTAGTTCAATGGTAGAACCTCAGCCTTCCAAGCTGATGACGTGGGTTCGATTCCCACTACCTGCTCCAATAAGTAAAATCGTCGCACCAGACGAAAATATTGATAAATCAACTGTAAAAGTTGATTTTTTCTATTTTGTAGCCTTTATCTTGAAAAAGAAGGGATGGTGTGGTATGGTATGATATGATTAGTATCGTAAAAAATGATAAGAAATTTTTGATAAAGAATAATAGCGAACAAAAAACTTAATATATATTATACTAAACAAATTTTTGATAGTTATAAACGTGTATGCTCTTTAGACTATTAAATAATCTAAAGAGCATATACACACTATTTGTATTCAATTTTAACCAATTATGGGACTTAGTCCCATACCCTATAAAAAATAGAGTAGAATATTTCTGTTAATATGATAAAAAATAATGCTATTTAATTTTCATAAAGTCCTCAAAAACATTTAGCAAAATTTGTAAAAACACTTGTTTTTATGTTGGCTTTATAGTATAGTATTGGCATAGGAAATAAGAATAATTGCAGATGTGGTTGCCATTTCCAATCTGTAACTTATGTTGCAAGTAGAGGAGGTGGTGCTATGATAGAAGCTGTTTTATTAGAAATAATATACTTACTTTTATTTGCATTAGTTGTCAAAACTATTATAGTATTTGCCTTAATTATACTGGTTATAATTTTAAGCAAATAGACAATAAAAAACACATCTGTAACTTGTCAGTCTGATGTGTTTTTTACATATTACACGGCAACCACGTTTGTGGTTACTTATTTCCTACTAATATTATACACATATTAGTTGAAATTGTCAAATTTTTTAAGGCAAAAGATTGGATGTTAATTATGATAAAAGAAATAATAAAATATGGAGAAGCTGAAGTTACATATAAAAATAAGCAATTACTTGCTCAAAAACCAAAGTTATATAATTTGTTTTGGGAAACAACACTTAGATGTAATGCTAAATGCAAACATTGTGGTAGTAGAGCAGGAGAAAATATTAAATTAAATGATGAATTAACAACTGAAGAAATAAAGAATGCATTTAAAAGTATCGCAAACAAATATGATGCAAGTAAAATTTTAATAAATGTAACAGGTGGAGAGCCTTTAGTAAGACAAGATCTTTTTGATGTTATGGAATTTGCTACAAATCTAGGCTATCATTGGGGCATGACAACTAATGGAATTTTAATAAACGACACAATTATTAATAAAATGAAAGAAACGGGAATGACAACAATATCTATAAGTTTAGATGGACTAGAGAAATCTCATGATGATTTTAGATGTGTACCAGGTTCTTATAAAAAGATAATAGAAAATATAAAAAAATTAAAAGAAGCTAATTTTTTGAATTATTTGCAAGTTACAACAGTTATAAATAAAACTAATATAAATGAACTTGAAGAAATGTATAATGAAATGTTAAAGTTAGGAATAAGTTCTTGGAGAATTGTAAATATGGATCCAATAGGAAGAGCAGAAGACAATAAAGATTTAGCATTAGATGATAAAGATTATATTTCATTAATAAAATTTATAAAAGAGAAAAGAAAAAAATCAAAGTTTGATGTAACTTATGGATGTACACATTTCTTGGGTATGAAATTTGAAAATGAAGTTAGAAATCATAGTTTTTTCTGTGTAACAGGTTTTACAACTGGAAGTATTTTATACAATGGTGATATATATGTATGCCCTAGTGTAGAAAGAAGGAAAGAATTAGTACAAGGGAACATTAGAACAGATGATTTTGTTGACATATGGGAAAATAAGTTTAAATGGTTTAGAGATTTAAACAAATTAAAATGTAAAGAATGTGAAAATTGTAAAGACTGGAAATATTGTAGAGGAGATTCTTTAGATACGTGGGATTTTAATAATAATAGACCTAAATTATGTTTAAGTAAAATATTGGAAGGAGATGGAAAGCATGAATAAAGTAAAAAAGGTATTAACAAGTTTTAGTTTATTTTTTGTAGGAATGATGTCTAAAGTATTTGCTTTTGGTATGGAACAAACAAAATATGGAGTTCTTGATTCTGGCATTGTAGAAACGAAATATGGTGTATTTGTACCTACAATAGGCGAGAAAATTTCGGGAGTGGGAAAAGTAGCAATTCCTATTATACCTGTCTCTTATACACATCTCCTAGCCCACGAGACGCGTAGTAATCTCGTATGCC
>USQP01000218.1 GCA_900556945.1 uncultured Clostridium sp. | reverse complement strand
CTACACTTCTAGCTTCGTCGGCAGCGTCAGATGTGTATAAGAGACAGGTTGATATATATTTCAACTTTAAGCCACTACAAGAATTGAATGAGAATTTAAATAGTTTTTGTGTTGCTAAAAAAGAATATGAGAAAAAAGTAGGATAAAAAATGTCCACAACTGCAATACACACATGGGGCTATATGGGTTATTATAGCAGAAGCCATGCTAGGATTTGGTGATAAGGCAATGGAATTGTACCGAATGATAAATCCAATTGAGCATGCAAGAACGAAAGAAGCAAGTAAAAAATATAAAGTAGAACCATATGTCATAGCTGCAGATGTTTATGGATCAAGTAATTTAGCAGGACAAGGTGGTTGGACGTGGTATACAGGCTCAAGTAGTTGGTATTATAAAGCAGGAATCGAATATTTATTAGGATTGAAAGTAGAAAAGGGATATATAAGAATAGAACCATGTATTCCAAAAGAATGGAAGGAATATCAAATGCAATATAAGTGGAAAGAAAGTATTTATAATATTAAAGTAAAAAACCCAGAAGGTAAAAATACAGGTGTTAACAAAGTCATTTTAAATGGAAAGGAAGTAGAAAACTGTATGAAGCTTGATGGTAGTAGAAGTATTTACCAAATTGAGGTTATTATGGGATAAAACTTCTTGCTTATTAAAAGACAGTTCGATTTATTCAGAACTGTCTTTTAGCAATTCATAAAAATTTTGAAAGGCATATCCGTCCTTTTTTAAATAATCAATGGAATCTTTTAAAACACTAGGCGTATCACTTACATCAGAAGTATCATGCATTAAAATTATTAAAGTTCCCTTATTTTTGGCAGACTTTTTAAGATTGTTCAATAATTGAGTTTTGCTATATTTTTTAACAGAATCACTATTTAAACAATTCCAATCAACATAAGTATAATTCATATCTTGAAGTAATTTAGCGCAATTCTTTTTTTGTGATTTATTATTTGGTGACATATAACCATTAGGAAAACGAAATATATGGGAACAATAATTGTCTTTTCCAATGGCTTTTCCAATGGCAAAATCAGTATTTTTAACTTCTTTTATAAAACTTTCATTACTGGCATATAATTTCTTATTGTTATGATCATAACCATGATTAGCTATATAGTGTCCCTCTTCATAAGCTCTTTTCACAATTTCTGGATGTTTTTCAACATACTTGCCAATGACAAAAAAAGTCGCTTTTACATCTTCTTCTTTTAAAATATCTAATATTTTAGGTGTGGCTCGAAGAGTAGGTCCGTCATCAAAGGTTAAATAGGCTATTTTTTCATCGTTCTGAGTCAAAGAATCTATCTTTTCTTTTAGCGTTTCATCCAGTGCACTGTCAACGGAAAGGTCAACAGCCATAGAAAATGGATGATAAAAAGAAAGATAGACACAAAAGATTAAAAAGAATAGTAAACCAATAATAAGTAAAAGTTTTTTCTTTAAAATAATAATTTTCATATAGAATCTCCTTAGTTAAATATATGAAGTGAAAAATAAAAAAGTCACCTTTGTGACTTTTTATTTTATAAAATCTTATTTGCTTCTTCTTGAGTAATATAATTATATTCTACCATTGCATTTAAAACATGAGCTTGTCTTTCTTTTGCTAGTTTTGGGTTAACGGTTGGGCTATATACAGAAGGAGCATTTGGAATACCTGCTAGCATGCTAGCTTCATCTAGATTTAAATCTTTTGGTTCTTTCTGATAATATCCCATACTTGCCTCATAAATTCCATAATAGCCATCTCCGAAATAATTGGAATTAACATACAAAGCAAGAATTTCATTTTTACTATAATTTTTTTCTAAGTCATAGGCACCAAAAACTTCTCCTACTTTTCGAATTAAAGTTTTGTCTTGGTTAAAGATAACATTTTTAGCAACCTGTTGGGTGATCGTACTTCCACCTTCATCAAATTCACCATCTCGAATATTTGTATAGAGAGCTCTAGCAATTCCAATAAAATCAACAGGACCATGGTTATAATAACGATGGTCTTCTACGGCTATAACAGCATGAATATAATTTTCTGGTAATTGCTCAAAGGAAACGAAATGTTCTTGACTTGTTACCTCCTCTACGCGTTCTGTTAAAGATTTTTCATGTAAGGTTTTAGAATAATATCCATAGCCAATTAAAAAGATAAAAGTTGCTGCAAGTAATAGTAAAATTAAGACAAATATGAATAATTTTTTTAGTATCTTCATGGGCACACCACCTTTTCTTAATTATACATGAAAGTCAATACTTTGAAAAGTGGATTGATAAAAAAATAAGATTTAATTATCTTTACAAAAAAATACTCATATGATAAAATGCTAATCAATAAAATATAATTATATTTT
>USQP01000217.1 GCA_900556945.1 uncultured Clostridium sp. | reverse complement strand
AGATTACTACGCGTCTCGTGGGCTCGGAGATGTGTATAAGAGACAGGATAAAGACAATACAAATAATAAAGAAAAAAATGAAACGAAAGAAAATATAGGAGCTGAAATAGCAGAAGCAGGAGCAACCACTCAAGTCATTACAAATAATCCAATAAGTGATGGAACAAATGCTCAATATGGAAAAGTGAAGATTAAAAATGAAACAAGTTATACACTAACAGAAGATATGTTAAACCCAAATATAACGATAGAAAATAAAAATATAATACTATTTCATACACATAGCTGTGAAAGTTATACCTCAAGTGAAAAATACCCATATACACCAACAGGAACTTTTCGAACAACAGACTTGAATTTTACAGTAACAAGAGTAGGGACAGAATTAGAACAACAATTAAAATCATATAACTATAATGTGATACATAATACGGATTATCATGATTACCCAGCATATAATGGTTCTTATACCCGCTCATTAGCAACTGTTGAAAGTATCTTACAAACCAATCAAAGTGATATCATAATAGATGTACATAGAGATGCTATAGGAAGTAGAAGTGATTATGCACCAACTGTAAAAATAGGAGATACAGACGAAGCTGCACAAATCATGTTTGTTATTCGGAACGAATGAAGGAGGACTTTGGCATCCAAATTGGAATCAAAATTTAAAATTTGCAGTTAAAGTACAAGAAAAAGCAGAAGAAATGTATCCAGGACTATTTAAACCAATCATGCTTACAAAATCTAGATATAATCAGCATACTGGGAAATATGCAAGCATTATAGAAGTTGGAGCAACAGGAAATACCTTAGAACAATGCTTAAATAGTATGAAATATTTAGCTAAAGTCATGGATGAGGTGTTAAAAGAATGAGACACAAGGGACAGTCCTTTTTTGTCTCATCTTTTTTGTCTAATTTTGTCGAAAGTAAAAGATATTAATAAATTTAACTTCTTTTACATTTTTTCTTGAAATAGAAAAGAAAGTTATATATAATGTAGCTATGAAATTCAAAGGAGAAAGAAGGGTTATTATGGCAGAACTTAGTATTAATTTAAAAAACAGTGGAATCAGTAGAAAAGCTATTATGGAGTATAAAGAGCAAGTAGAAAACATTCATAAAGATTTGCATAGAAGAGCAAATGATGAAAAAGATTTTGTTCGGATGGTTGGAGTTACCAACCAATTATGATAAAGAAGAGTTTAAAAGAATAAAAAAAGCAGCTCAAAAGATAAAAAAGGAATCTGATATTTTAGTAGTAATTGGAATTGGAGGATCTTATTTAGGGGCAAGAGCCGTAATAGAGGCACTAACAAGTTCATTCAATAATTTGTTATCAGACAAACAAAGAAAATATTCTCAAATATTATATGTAGGAAACAGCCTAAGTCCGAATTATATTAATGAACTAATTGAATATATTGGAGACAAAGACTTTTCTATTAATGTGATTTCTAAATCAGGAACAACAACAGAACCAGCAATTAGTTTTAGAATTTTTAGAGAAATATTAGAAAACAAATACGGAATTGATGAGGCAAGAAGTAGAATTTATGCAACAACAGATAAAGCAAAAGGGGCTCTAAAAACTCTTGCTGAAAAAGAAGGATATGAGCAATTTGTAGTTCCAGATAATGTAGGAGGAAGATATTCTGTGCTAACAGCAGTGGGATTACTTCCAATTGCAGCAGCAGGAATTGATATTGATAAATTAATGGAAGGTGCAAAAATTGCGCAAAAGAGGTATGATGATCCAAATCTAAAATACAATGAATGTTATCAATATGCAGTAATAAGAAATATCTTATATAAGTTATATAAAAGCACTGAAATATTAGTTAACTATGAGCCAAAAATGCATTATTTTACAGAGTGGTGGAAGCAATTATTTGGTGAAAGTGAAGGAAAAGAGCAAAAAGGAATATTCCCAGCAGGAGTTGATAATACAACAGATTTGCATTCTATGGGACAATATATACAAGAGGGAAGAAGATGTTTATTTGAAACGGTACTTTCAGTTGAAATTCCTAATTCAGATATAACAATAAATCCAGATGAAGACAATTTAGATGGACTAAATTATTTAGCAGGAAAGACATTAGACTATGTAAATAAAAAAGCAATGGAGGGAACGATAAAAGCTCATATAACAGGAGATGTTCCCAATATAATGATAAAACTTGAAAAATTAGATGAAATAAACATAGGGGAACTAATCTATTTCTTTGAAAAAGCATGTGCTATGTCAGGAAGTATATTAGGAATTAATCCATTTAATCAACCAGGAGTAGAAGAATATAAGAAAAATATGTTTAAACTTTTAGAACTGTCTCTTATACACATCTGACGCTGCCGACGAAGCTAG
>USQP01000216.1 GCA_900556945.1 uncultured Clostridium sp. | reverse complement strand
TCGGAGATGTGTATAAGAGACAGAAATATAGTTGGTCTTTTTTTGTTCTGATATTTGAATAATCATATTTGACAATCAAATACTTGAAGTCTTTTAATGGTAAGATTGTCATGCCGGAAAATCACTGTTCTCAGCATAAGTATAAGTTTTAGACTAATGTCAGAAATGAATCGTACAGTACAGAGCATCAAAAATGCTCGTGTTTCTTTATTTTTTAGTGTTCTCGTCTTAGTTCTTGGATTCTTTTCGCGTAAGATTCTCATTGATTGTTTAGGTGCGGAAGTCTTAGGATTGAATACAACAGCAACGAATTTACTTGGATTTCTTAATTTAGCAGAACTAGGTATAAGTGCTGCTATTTCATACACATTATATACTCCTCTGTTTCAGAAGGATTATGAAACTATAAACGAGATAGTTGCTGTCCAAGGTTGGCTTTATAGGCGTATTGCTTATATAGTATTAGCAGGTGGTGCTGTTTTAATGTGCTTTTTTCCATGGATATTTGCTAAAATGGAGTTGCCGTTGTGGTATGCATACGGTTCATTTGGAGTTTTGTTATTGGCTGCCATGTTGGGTTATATTATTAATTATCAGCAGATCGTGTTAAGTGCTGACCAACAGGAATATAAGATAAATTATAATGTACAAGGCTTTCGAGCATTAAAACTATTGATGCAGATTGTTGGTATTGGTTATTTTCATCAAGGCTATATTTATTGGTTGGTAATTGAATTGTTGATGTCTGTTGTTACTTGTCTGTTTTTAAAGAAAACGATACATCGGAGTTTTCCTTGGCTTCATCCAGACTTATCAAAAGGAAAAATGTTATCTCGAAAACACTCTGTGATAATAAAAAAAACCAAACAATTGTTCTTTCATAAATTTGCGACTTATGTGTTGGGACAAACTAGTCCATTAATTATTTATGCTTTTCTATCATTGACAGTTGTTGCTATTTATGGGAATTATATGCTATTGGTTGTAAGTACATCCATGATAGTTACTTCTATGGTCAATGGGATGAATGCTGGAATAGGAAATTTAGTGGCAGAAGGAAATAAGGAGAAAATATTATCTTTTTATAGAGAGTATACAGTAAGTCGTTATTGGATTGCTTCTATAATTTGTTTTTGTTTGTTTTATTTATCCCATTCTTTTATGTCTATTTGGATAGGAAAGGAATATTTGCTGGATTCTACTTCTTTTACCTTGTTGATTGTTTATGCTTTTATTACAATGACGCGTACAAATGATGCTTTTATTGCTGCTTATGGGTTATTTCAAGATATTTATGCACCTGCTATTGAAGCAATATTAAATTTGGGATTGTCTGTATTGTTGGGGTATTATTATGGATTACCTGGTATTATAACAGGAGTATTAATAAGCTTGTTGTTGATAGTTTGTTGTTGGAAACCTTATTTTTTATATACTTGTGGCTTTAAGAAATCTGTATGGGATTATTTGTTTTTAATTGGAAAGGTAATGTGTTTGGTGATTGTTTCTTGGGGTGTCTCCCGTTTTCTTCTTGAGTACATGGATTTGTCATGTAGGAATTTTATGGACTGGGTAGTTCTTTCTTTAAAAATCTTACTTCTCTATGGGATGTTTAGTTTATGTGTTTTCCAAATGTTCGACAGGAATTTTAGGGCCTTTAGTAAACGAATTTTTCAATTAATAAAGTGTAAATAAAATGTTAGCGAAATCGAATGCTCCTAAAATCAGCGTGTTAATACCTGTCTATAATGTGGAAAAGTATGTGGAACGTTGTATTATTTCTGTTTTGAACCAGACAATGCAAGAAGGGGTGGAAGTAATTATCGTGAATGACTGCACTCCTGATTGTAGTATGGAAATTATTCGTAAAACACTTTGTGCCTATGGGAAGGAGAATGGAATGACAGTTCATATTATAGAACATGAAACGAATCGTGGGTTGGCTGCGTCTCGTAATACAGCGATGAAATGGGCTACGGGAGATTATGTAATTCATATAGATAGTGATGATTACATAGAGGAGGATATGTTGGAAAAAATGTATTCAAGAGTGATGGAAACAAATGCGGATATTTTATTGGCGGATTATTGGGTTGAATATTTAGATAAGAGTTTGTATGTGAAGATTCCTTATGATGAGTGCAGAAAATCTTTTTTGAGAAATATAGTTAGAGGAGAATGTAATCCTTTGTGGATTAAATTAGTTCGACGTTCTTTATATTTGATGAATAATATAAATTGGTCGGAAGGAATGGATATGGCTGAAGATTATACAATTACAATTCCATTGTGTTTTTCAGCTAAAAAAATTGTATATATTCCATATGCTTTTTATCACCTGTCTCTTATACACATCTCCGAGCCCACGAGACGCGTAGTAA
>USQP01000215.1 GCA_900556945.1 uncultured Clostridium sp. | reverse complement strand
AGACAGATTAAGACCAGAAAAAAATAAAATCGAGGTAGTTCCTGATGATGAATTTTACTCTTACATAAAAAACAAATCTGATATTTTAGGAATTATTAATGATTTAACAAGTAAATCTTCTTATCATACTAATATTATTATGAAAAATGACTTTACAATTAACTATATGAAAAATATGAATTTATCTTGGCCAACAATTGACCAAAATTATATTAATAAATTCTTTAAAAAATATATAAATAAAGGAGATTAAACAAATGAAGAAAAAAATTAATACTTGCTTTATGAGGATCATTCTATTATATTTGGTAATTCCTATCTTAATCGCACTATGTTTGTACCCTGCTTTACCAATCATTTTGAATTACCCACCTGAAAGTATTGATAATCAATTCCAAGTTGACTTTGATGGGCTGACTTATACGCAACAATATGTTCTATTAATTCTTCTCATTTTATTTTGTAGTTTAATTATATTATTTATTAGAGCATATCGTATGTATAAACATATTTCTAAATTGAACGAAAATAATACTAAGCTTTCTTCCGAAAAAAAGATTTCAATTTTATATAAAATAAGAGCTTTTTGTTATAATACGCCCTACCTATTATATTTTTTAGAAATATTATTACCCCTTATCTTTTTACCATTAACCTTTTTTATAATAGATGCCTATCCTTTAACTATTTTGAAAATATGTCTAATTTATTTATCCTTTTTTACTTTAGCTTCTGTTATTAGTTTTGTATTTTCAAAAAATGAATTTGGATATATTTTAAATTTATTAAATACAATGTATCCTGACTTAATGGAAAAAATAGAATTAGAATACTCAGAGAAAAAAAGAAGTAAGCTAAAATCGCTTTCAGTTAAATTAATCTTACAGTTTTCTCCTCTAGTTTTAGTATCTTTAATCTTCATATCTCTTGTAGGTTATGTACAGGCTTCTAAAAAAACTGGAGATATTTATTATAACGCTTATTCAACACTACTTTCTGGCTATTTTGACAAAACTTTTGAGTCTAAAGAGGAAATAGAAGATATATTAAAAAATGTAACTTTATTAGATGACTCACATAAATATTTTATTATTAATAGTACTGGAAATTACTTTGTCTCGGATAATTCCGAGTTGGAGGACTTTTTTGTAGAATATACTTTAGAAAAATCAGACTCACAAAACGGACATACTTATGATTATTTTTGCTTAGATAGTGAAGGAATTGCAATTAAATGTCAGTTATCGAATGGTGACTTTTGTTATGCCGGCTTCCGATATCATACAACACAACCTCAGTTTTTAAAATTCATTTTAACTTGTGATATTATTTTATACATTATTATTTTTATTATTTTAGTTTATGTTTCTGTTTCCCTTTCTAGAGAAATTAGGACGGTTTCAAATAAACTAAAGGAAATTGCTTCTTCCAATAAAAATGATATCAGTCTAAACAATAATATTATTGTCACTTCTGAAGATGAATTAGCAGACCTTTCTTTGGCTTTTAATCTGACACAAAGCTTTACAAAAAATAATGTAAATCAATTAAAATCAAATCAATCTATGTTAATGGAACGTGAAAGATTAGCTTCTTTAGGTCAATTAATTGGTGGTATTGCTCATAACTTAAAAACACCAATCATGTCTATATCAGGAGCAACTGAGGGCCTATCTGATTTGATTAAAGAATATGACGCTTCGATTGACGATCCAGAAGTAAATTCTCAAGATCACCATGATATCGCAAAAGATATGCATTCTTGGGTTGTAAAAATTAAAGACTATACAGAATATATGTCGGATATTATTACTACTGTAAAAGGACAAGCTGTTGCCTTATCGAATGAAGAAGATATCTCATTTACTGTTGGAGAATTACTAAAAAGAGTTAACATTCTAATGAAGCATGAATTAAAAAATGCTATTATTTATTTAAATATTGCTATGAAAACAGATGAAAATACACTAATTCATGGTGATGTAAATAGTTTAGTACAAGTAATCAATAATATGATTTCAAATTCGATTCAAGCATATGAAGGAAAAACAGAGCAAAATATCGATTTAATTGTTGAAAAGCTAGATAATAACTTGCATATTTCTGTGAAAGACTATGCTTGCGGATTACCAAAAAAGGTTAAAGATAAATTATTTAAAGAAATGATTACTACAAAGGGAAAAAATGGAACTGGACTTGGATTATATATGTCTTATTCAACCATAAAAGCACATTTTAACGGAAATATTACTGTTGATTCAGAAATTAATAAAGGTACCACTTTTACTATAATATTGCCCTTATAAAGATTTTTTTAATTAAGTAAATTTATTTGGAACAAAGTAAAGAATTATTCTATCTGTCTCTTATACACATCTGACGCTGCC
>USQP01000214.1 GCA_900556945.1 uncultured Clostridium sp. | reverse complement strand
GTAGAAGAGGTTTTAGAACTTTAATTTTTTATTTAAGATTACTTGTTTGATAAAATTTATTTTGATATAATAAAATAAATTTATAATAAAGGGGATAAAAGTATGGAAACAAAAATTATTGGAAATGAGTTACCATTAGTAACTTGTAAATTAGCAAAAGGAGAAACAGTTATTACAGAAAATGGTGGAATGAGTTGGATGGATGATGCATTTGAAATGAAAACAACTACAAATGGTGGTATTATGAAGGGATTAGGAAGAGCTTTAGCTGGAGAATCTCTATTTATGAATACATATACAGCAACAAAAGAAGGGGCAGAAATTACATTTTCTTCTTGTTTTCCAGGAGAAATTCTAGAATTTGATTTAGCACATGGAGAAAGTATTATTGCTCAAAAACGTGCCTTTTTGTGTTGTGAACAAGGAGTAGATGTTTCAATGCATTTTAGAAAAAAATTAGGAGCAGGATTTTTTGGAGGAGAAGGATTTATTATGCAAAAAATAACTGGGCCAGGAAAAGTCTTCTTAGAAATTGATGGAACTGTTGTGAAAAAAGAGTTGACAGCAGGTGAAAAGTTAAAAGTAGATAATGGATATGTGGCAGCAATGACAAAAGATGTTAATTTAGATATTGAAACAGTAAAAGGAGTAAAAAATATTGTATTTGGAGGAGAAGGATTATTTGTTACGACTTTAACAGGTCCAGGTACAGTGTATTTACAATCGATGCCAATTTCTAAATTATCTGGTTTGCTATATATGGGAGCTCCTAAATAATAAATATACCACATAATTCAAATAACATGCATATCATATAATAGGTGATATGTATGTTGTTTTTAAAAGAATTATATAAGGATGCTAAAAATATTATGAAAAAGGACCCAGCTTGTAGGAATATTTTAGAAGTTATTATTTTATATCCTGGATTTCATATATTAGTTTTTCATAGAATAGCTCATTTTTTATATAGACATAAGTTATTATTTCTAGCAAGATTCGTATCTCAAATAGGAAGATTTTTGACAGGAATTGAAATACATCCTGGAGCAAAAATAGGAAAAAGATTATTTATCGATCATGGAATGGGAATTGTAATTGGAGAAACAGCAACCATAGGTGATGATTGCACGATTTATCACAATTCAACTTTAGGAGGGACAGGAAAAGATAAGTATAAAAGACATCCTGATATAGGAAACAATGTAATGGTGGGAGCAGGCGCAAAGGTACTTCGGCCCCATAAAAGTTGGAAATCATGTTAAAATTGGTGCGAATGCAACTGTTTTAAAAGATATACCAGATAATGTTACAGTAGTAAGATGCAATAGAATTATAAATCATAATAAAATCACTTAATCCCATCTATCGCAAAATAATTTATGTTATTGTCAGATAGAAAAAACACCGAATTCGGTGTTTTATTTATATATAATTTAAATTTAATGTAAGTGTTATACCAAATTATATAAATTTCCATCAATTAATAGTTTTGCTCTTTTTTTCGTTTTTTCGTCTGCATGTAGAGAATTTTTTAAAAACTCAGGATGATTGATTAAAAATTGTTTCATCGATTTATCTGGATCTTTAAAAAAGTTAGTAAGTAAAGATAATTGGTTTTCATTAATAATTCCCATATTAAAGGCAATTTTGAATAAATCAGTATCTACATTAACTAGAGACAAAGATTTTATTCCTTCCGCTTCTATTTTATCTTTTCCGCCTTGCATTCTATCAACTACTACACAAGACCAACAGATAGTAGCTCCTAAGTTTTTGATTGCTGGTATCCAAGCGCGTAAATAGCTAGAAGCAACTGTAATTAAATCAGCAATATGTAAAACTTTTTTATTTTCTAACTTATCAACAGATTTTGTTTCTTCAAAATTAGAATCACTTATTACAGTGGATAAATCTTTATAAATTGTAATATGTGGTTTTTTTAATAAATGAGCAAGAATATTAGAGAAGAACCAATCTCTTCTTTCACCACCAGAAACATAATCTATTTCTGAAACATTAATATTTTCTTCAATATAATTTTTCATATGATCAATAACATCTTTGTATATTTTGTTTTCATCATATTGCCTTAAAACCTTTTCAAAAACTTTCTTTGGTAAAGTCATTTTATTGGACAATGATTCATCGATAAAACTTAAAAGTTCTACAGCATCTTTCTCACTTCCATAAATGAAGTGAGTATTGATAAAATAAGGTCCAATTTTTCCTGAAGTATACCAAAATGGCTTGTTTTCTTCACAAAATTTAATGGCATTTGTTTCAAATAAATAGGATACAATATTAGACATATTTAATTCCTCCTTAAATTAAATTTCTAAAATTATTTTAATTAAAAAAGTAACATTTGTCAATGAAATTTTAGGGACGGAGCAAAAGTT
>USQP01000213.1 GCA_900556945.1 uncultured Clostridium sp. | reverse complement strand
GCAGCGTCAGATGTGTATAAGAGACAGTCTCATTATATTACAGATGAGATATTACAAGTTATTGTTTTAGAGAATATTCAAAGAGTAATTTCATATGTAAAAAGCTATGAAGATTTATTTATCCAAGAACAACTTGCAAAATCTACACAAGATGAGTTAAAGCAAATTTCTAAAAACAAGAAAGAACTTGAAAAAGCAAAGAACAGGATAATTGAAATTGATAACCTATTTAGGCATATTTATGAAGATAATATATCTGGAAAGCTAACAGCTGAAAGATTTAGAAACTTATCTTTTAATTATGATAAGGAACAACAAGAACTAAAATTAAGAATAGAACAATTATCAAAGGAGATAGACAATACTGAAAAGAAAACAACTGATTTATCACAGTTTATATCTAATGTTAAAAAATATACTGAAATAACTGAACTAACACCAGAGATTTTGAATGAGTTAATAGAAAAGATACTAATTCATCAAACAGAAAAAATAGATGGTAAAAAAGTTCAAGAAATAGATATATATTATAGAGGCGTTGGCATAATTTCTTTTCCAGTAAGTTTTGAAGATATGACAATGGTAATTGAGAAAATGTTAAATAAAAGAATATCAGCTTAATCAAGCTATTTTATGGGGAGAACATTTTAGTGTACTTAACTAAAGCGTTCTCCCCTATGAGTTTTGACATTCTATCAAAACATGGGGCTCTTCGAGGCAATAACCTACTGACTAAAATGTAAAAAAGAACCAACCTTTAAAGATTGATTCTCCTTATAATCTGTTCTATTAGTTCGAACAGAAACGTCATTGGTGCAGATGGCCGGAATCGAACCGGCACGGTTTATTCAACCGCAGGATTTTAAGTCCTGTGCGTCTACCAGTTCCGCCACATCTGCATATTTTATGAACTGGTTATCTATTTACGACAATTGCTATTATAATATGAGGTTTCAATTTTGTCAATACCATTTTCTTAATTTTTCTTAAAATATTTTTCCAGCCATATAAAAAACCACATTACTAAATCATGTAATGTGGTCAATTATATCTAATCTGATGTTCCTGTTCCATCAAATGGTATAAATTTATTTACTACACTTTCTTGTGCTATATCATCTGCTCTAAACATTCTATATGATGTATTTATTTTATTTTCCACTAGTTGCTCTACTTCTTCTTGTGAAGCATGTTCTGCTAGTACTAATTCACTTACTAATATTTGCTTTGCATTATTTAACATCTTCTTTTCACCAGTAGAAAGACCTTTTTCTTTTTGCTTAAAACTTAGGTTTCTTACTACATCAGCAATTTCATATATATCTCCACTTTTCATTTTGTCCATATTATCTCTATATCTTTTGTTCCAATTTTTATCCATTACTGTTTCATCTTGCTCTAGTACACCTATCACTTTATCTGCTGAACTTTTATCTATAATATTTCTTACACCTATTTCTTCTGCCTTTGCGGTTGGTACCATTACTTTAACCTCTCCAGGCATTTTCAATATGTAATAAGATTGTTTCTCCCCTAAAATATCTTTTTCCTCTATTGAATCAATTACCCCTGCTCCATGCATTGGGTACACAATTTTGTCTCCTACATTAAACATGTAAGTCAACTCCTTTCAGCATTTATTATATTTTTCGGCGAAAAAAAGATAATAAAGTTATGTAAATATTTTACTTTAAATAACTTTATTGGATTTTTTAACCATATTTATTATACAACAAAAAAAGGTAAAAGTCAAAGCCTTTACCTTAGTTTTTTTATGTATATTTCGTTTGTTTCTATTGAGGCTCTAAGATTAAAAAAATTTATTTTTTATTTTTAATCTATTTTCTTGTTGAACCGAATCCTCCTATTCTTTCTCCTTCTGCTTTATCATCATCCGTTACTAAATATTTTTGGAATATTGCTTGCCCAATTGCTTCACCTTTCTTTATTTCTATATCTTCTTCTTTTATATTATAAAATGCAAACATAAAATGTCCATCATTATCCGGATTTCCATAATAGTCTTTATCAATTACCCCTACACTATTTGCCATAATTAATCCTTTTTTCTTTGGATTAGAACTTCTATTATATAAAAGTACAACTTCATCATCTGGCATATAAACTTTCAATCCCGTTTTTACTAGAGTTGGATTCATTCCCTTTTTGAAGCTTGGTATTATTACATCCTCAGCAGCTTCAATATCATAACCAGCTGAATACTTTGTTTTTCTAACAGGTAAATTTATTCCTTTCTCTTCAAATCCTTTCGCTATTTCAAATCCTCTTACTTTTCCCATTTCTATTTCCTCCTTTTTGTTTTCTTTCCATCTTACTTTGCCATTTTTTCATACTTAAAATAAATTGTCAAGTGTAACATTTATTTTTCGACAAAATATAATAA
>USQP01000212.1 GCA_900556945.1 uncultured Clostridium sp. | reverse complement strand
ATAATCATTTCAGAAAAATTAAAAACTAAAGATGATAATAAAGAAGTTATTTAATTGGAGGAAAATAAAATGGAAAAGAAAAAAATATCATTAGTAGTACCAATGTATTACGAAGAAAAAGTAGTAGATGAATGTTATAACAGATTAACAGAGGTGTTAACAAAGTTAGAAAATTATGATTATGAAATTATATTTATAAATGATGGAAGTAAAGACAAAACACTAGAATTATTAGAAAAAATTGCAAGTAAAGATAAAAATATAAAAATATTATCCTTTGCGCGTAATTTTGGACATCAAGCAGCTGTAACAGCAGGATTACAATATGTTTCAGGAGATGCAATAGTTATTATTGATGCAGATTTACAAGACCCACCAGAATTAATTCCTGATATGTTGAAATATTGGGAAGAAGGAAATCAAGTTATATATGGAAAAAGGAAATCTAGAGAAGGAGAATCGGCATTTAAATTGTTAACAGCAAAAATGTTTTATAAAACATTAAATGCTTTATCTGATGTAGAAATTCCAAAAGATACTGGTGATTTTAGATTAGTTGATAGAGAAGTCGTAGATGTTATTAATAGTTTACCCGAGCATAATAAGTTTTTAAGAGGATTATTTAGTTGGGTTGGATTTAAGCAAATGCCATATGAATATGAAAGAAAAGAAAGATTTGCAGGAGAAACTAAATATCCATTAAAGAAAATGTTGAAATTAGCTTCTGATGGAATTATAAGTTTTTCAACAAAACCTTTGAAAGCAGTAGGAATTTTAGGAATATGTTGTATTACTATTTCATTTATCATAATGATATATGCTATATTGTCTTATATCTTTAAATGGAATAATTTAAGTGCAGGATGGACATCTTTAATGGTTACTATTACATTTTTTTCGGGAGCTCAATTATTATCTATGTGGATTATGTCTGAATACATTGCTAGAATATATGAGGAAAGCAAAGAGAGACCACAATATATTATAGAGAAGAAAGTGAATTTTTAAGAAATAAAAATAGATATAGGAGCGAAGAGGTATGAAAAAAGTATCAATTATTATACCAGCATATAATGAAGAAGAAAGTTTAACCAGATTATACGAACGATTAAACAATTTAATGAACCATGTCCAAAATTATGAATTTGAAGTACTGTTTGTAAATGATGGAAGTAAAGATAGAACAATTGATATTATAAAAGAATTAAGAGAAAAAGATAAAAGAATATGCTATGTGAATTTTTCTAGGAATTTTGGAAAGGAAATTGCTATGATAGCTGGTATGGATTATATTACAGGAGATTGTGCAATATTTATGGATGCTGATTTGCAAGATCCACCAGAGTTAATTCCTGAACTAATCAAGTATTGGGAAGAAGGATATGATGATGTCTATGCTAAAAGACGTTCAAGAAAAGGAGAAACTTTTTTTAAAAAATTTACATCAAAAGCATATTATAAAATATTACAAAGTTTAACTAGTGTCGAAATACAAAGAGATACAGGAGACTTTAGATTATTAGATAAAAGATGTATCAATGCTTTAAAGAAAATGAGGGAATCTCAGAGATGTTCTAAAAGTATGTTTAGCTGGATCGGATATAAAAAGAAAGAAGTAGAATATGATAGAGACCCGAGAATTGCGGGAAAAACAAAATGGAATTACAAAAAATTAGTGGATTTAGCAATTGATGGAATTACATCATTTACTACATCACCTTTAAGAATTTCAACATATATTTCAATTCCTACCTTTTTTGCATTAGGAGTTTACTTTATATATGTAATAATCAAATGTTTTACACAAAATGTAGCAATACAAGCTTATCAAGCTATTATTTTATTGATATTATTTTTTGCAGGAGTGCAGATACTTTTATTTGGAATTGTAGGAGAATATTTAGGAAGAATTTTTAACGAAACTAAAAATAGACCATTATATTTAGTAGATGAGTATAATGGAAAAAGAGAGATGAATGAATCAAAATAATTTAAAAGAAAGTAGTGGAAAACAATGGAAAAATTAAAAGAAATCATAAAAAAAGTACTTACACGTGAAACGATGATGTATATCATATTTGGAGTATTAACAACTCTTGTAAACATAGGAATTTCAGGAATATTAGCAAAAGTATTGAATGTAGAAGGAAACTTAGCTAGTACAATAGGAATTATTACTTCTATTTTATTCGCATATTTTACTAATAGAAAATGGGTGTTTAACTCACAAGCAAAAACAATGCAAGAAAAATGGACAGAGTTTTTTAAATTTGTACTTGGAAGAGGCTTTACAATGATTTTAGAGGTAGTAGGTGTATTTGTCTTATATACTGTTTTAGGATTAGAATATATGCTTACAAAAATATCAATGACAATAATTGTGGTTATTATCTGTCTCTTATACACATCTGACGCTGCCGA
>USQP01000211.1 GCA_900556945.1 uncultured Clostridium sp. | reverse complement strand
CACTTCTAGCTTCGTCGGCAGCGTCAGATGTGTATAAGAGACAGTCATACATTACTCTAGAATGATTATCCCAAATAAGTTTTTTCTCTAAAACATTTCCTGTAGATTTTTCTATTTTATTTCTATAAATTTTAGAAACTCTGTAGTATTTGTCTCCTTCTTTTTGAAAATGATGATTTTCTTCCGTTATTTCATATCTCCAAGGAAATTCTTCTTTACTCCTTAATTCTCCATATAGGGTTTTATCTTCAACCCAAACATATAATTGAATATCTTGATCAGTTGTATTTTTAAATCGATAATCTATATAATTGTAACCAACACACGTTCCGTCTTTTAGAGGAATTCTTTCCCCGTAATCAGGTGCTAGTGCATCTGAATGGGTATGAAATTCTGTTACTTCTAGTGGACTATTTAGAACTAGTAAATTTATAGTATTAGCTAAATTGCAAAGTCCTCCTCCCATGCCAGGTTGTACTTTGTCATTTCTTAATACTCTTCCCTCTTTATATCCTTTTCTTTTATTTACTGTACCAATTGTTCTCCAATATGAAAAGACTTCTCCTGGGTGGATAACTAAACCATTAATTTTTTTAGAAGCTATCTCTGTATTCACAACTTTGTTTTCTTGAAGTTCCAGTTCAGTTCCCTTTTTGATTAAATAAGAATTATAACTTGATATAATATTAGGTAACTTGTCCATACTTTTATTTTTAGCGAATTTTTCCTTACTAAGAGCATCATTTATATGTCGTTGGCAAATTCCTTTTCGTACAGCTAATTTAAAAAATAGTGGATTTCTTTCGCAAAATAACTTTTTCTTCTTCTCTTGCATTGTATTTTTCTCCTTCTTTTCAATGCCACCTAACCTATGTTGATATTTTTTACTTTTTTTATATAATTTTAAAATAATCTTTTCAATATTTCTTCTTATGCCAATTTTTTGTTCTGTATAATATCCAATGTATTTGACTAATATGTTAGCAATTCCTGCCTTGTTAGCACCTAATATATCAGTAAATGTTTGGTCTCCTATAAATACAGCTTCCTCTTTTTTTAATTTCATCATTTCAATAGCTTTTAAATAATTGTCAGGTTTTGGCTTGTCAGCATTATCTATATACGAACAAGAATCTATATTTCTTAAAAATCTATTTATTCTCTCTTTTCCGTTATTTGATAATAAAAACGTTTTAAAACCAATATTTTGAATTTTTTTAAATAATTCATCTACTTCTTTAGTAGAGTCCTCACCATGAGGAACTAATGTGTTATCGATATCAAATATTAAGCCTCTATACCCCTTTTCATATAACTTATTATAATCAATTGTAAATACACTTTCAACATATTCATATGGGTATCTTTTTCTAAACATCTCTTTTACCTTCTTTATAACATATATTTATTACATTTTCTATTTAAATCTTTTCAAATAATTATCCATTTTATCAATAAATTCATTATTATTTTTTGTTTGAGTCATTTGACTAATTACTTGCTCAGTAACATCTGCAACAGGCATGCTATTCATGGCTTTTCGTAAAGCAAAAACAGTTTCTCTTTCTTGTCTAGTTAATAATAAATCTTCTCTTCTTGTTCCAGACTTATTAATGTCAATAGCTGGGAAAATACGTCTTTCTGATAATTTTCTGTCTAAATGTACTTCCATGTTTCCTGTTCCTTTGAATTCTTCAAAAATAACGTCATCCATTCTGCTTCCAGTGTCAATTAAAGCGGTCGCTAATATAGTTAAACTTCCTCCATGTTCTATGTTTCTTGCAGCACCAAAGAATTTTTTTGGTTTATGTAATGCAGCGGGATCAATACCGCCGGATAAAGTTCTTCCAGATGAAGGAATAACTAAGTTATAGGCTCTTGTAAGTCTTGTAATACTATCTAATAGGATTACAACATCTTTCTCATGTTCAATTAGTCTTTTCGCTCTTTCTAAAACCATTTCAGCTACTTTTACATGATGTTCTGGTAATTCATCGAAAGTAGAATGGATTACTTGTCCTTTGATAGAACGTTTCATGTCTGTAACTTCTTCTGGTCTTTCATCAATTAATAAAACAATTAATTCAACTTCAGGATTGTTTTGACTAATACTATTAGCTACTTTTTTTAATAAGGTTGTTTTTCCAACTTTTGGAGGAGCTACAATCATACCTCTTTGCCCTTTTCCGATTGGACACATTAAGTCAATGATTCTAGTTGCATAATCATTTGAGGATGTTTCTAATTTAAGTCTCTCAGTTGGATATATTGGGGTTAATTCATCAAACCTTTTTCTTTTCATTGCTTTTTCAGGGTGTTCTCCATTTACTTCACCAACAAATATTAAAGATGGAAATTTTTCTCCTTCTCTAAACCTGTCTCTTATACACATCTCCGAGCCCACGAGACGCGTAGTAATCTCGTA
>USQP01000210.1 GCA_900556945.1 uncultured Clostridium sp. | reverse complement strand
CTAGCTTCGTCGGCAGCGTCAGATGTGTATAAGAGACAGGAATAAAAAAAATCTTAGTATATAATAAACCCATATTAAGTTGGAGGGGGAAATGTAAGATGAAAGTTATCAAAAGAGACGGAAGAGCAGTAGATTACGATAGAGAAAAGATTAGAGTAGCTATCGATAAAGCAAATCAAGAAGTAAAACCAAGAGAAAGAGCAACGAAGGAAGAAATTAAGGAAATTATTAATTATATAGAGGAGTTAGGCAAAAAAAGAATTTTAGTAGAGGATATACAAGATATTATAGAAGAAAAATTAATGGAAATTCAAAAATATGAATTAGCCAAAAAATATATTGTTTATAGATATACGAGAGCTTTAGTTAGAAAGCAAAATACAACAGATGAATCTATACTTGGATTAATTAGAAATGAAAACAAGGAATTAGCAGAAGAAAATTCAAATAAAAACACCATGTTAGCTTCTACTCAAAGAGATTATATTGCAGGAGAAGTTTCAAGAGATTTAACAAAAAGAATGCTATTGCCTGAGAAAATTTCTAAAGCCCATGAAGAAGGAATTTTACATTTCCATGATGCAGATTATTTTATACAACCAATTTTTAATTGTTGTCTAATTGATATTGGAGATATGTTAGATAACGGAACCGTTATGAATGGAAAAATGATTGAATCACCAAAGAGTTTCCAAGTTGCCTGTACAGTTACTACACAAATTATTGCAGCTGTTGCAAGTAACCAATATGGCGGACAATCCGTTGATATGATTCATTTAGGAAAATATTTGAGAAAAAGCTATCAGAAATTCAAAAAAGAAATTGAAGAAAAATATAAAAATAAATTAGATTCTGATATTATAGAAGATTTAGTAAACTCTAGATTGAAAGCTGAATTAAAAGCAGGAGTACAAACTATTCAATATCAAATTAATACATTGATGACAACAAATGGTCAATCTCCATTTGTAACGCTATTCTTACATTTAGAAAAAGATGATCCATATATCAAAGAAAATGCAATGATTATTGAAGAAGTTTTAAGGCAAAGATATGAAGGAATCAAAAATGAAGCAGGTGTATATGTTACTCCAGCATTTCCTAAATTAGTATATGTATTAGATGAATTCAATAGCCTAAAAGGCGGAGAATACGATTATTTAACAAAACTTGCTGTTAAATGTTCTTCTAAAAGAATGTATCCAGATTATATTTCTGCTAAGAAAATGCGTGAAAATTATGAAGGAAATGTATTTAGTCCAATGGGATGTAGAAGTTTCTTGTCGCCATGGAAAGATGAAAATGGAAACTATAAATTTGAAGGAAGATTTAATCAAGGTGTAGTAAGTATCAACTTACCACAAATAGGAATTATAGCAGACGGAGATGAAGAAGAATTTTGGAAGCTATTAGACGAAAGACTAGAACTTTGTAAAGAAGCATTAATGTGTAGACATTATGCATTACTTGGAACTCATTCTGATATTAGTCCAATTCACTGGCAATATGGGGCATTAGCAAGATTAAAGAAGGGTGAAAAAATAGACAAATTATTATATGGTGGATATTCTACTATATCACTTGGATATATTGGTATTTATGAAGTAACTAAATTAATGAAAGGTGTATCTCAAACAGAACCAGAAGGACGTGACTTTGCTCTTAAAGTTATGAAACACTTAAAAGAAGCAACGCAAAAATGGAAGAAGGAGACGAATATTGGATTTGCTTTATATGGTACTCCAGCAGAAAGTTTATGTTATCGATTTGCAAGAATTGATAAAGAAAGATTTGGAACCATTAAAGATATTACGGATAAAGGATATTATACTAATTCATATCATGTTGATGTAAGAGAAAAAATTGATGCATTTGAAAAATTAAAATTTGAGAGTGAATTCCAAAATATATCAACAGGAGGATCAATTTCATACATAGAGATACCAAATATGAGTAAAAATATAGATGCTTTAGAGTCAGTTGTTAAATTTATTTATGATAATATTCAATATGCAGAATTTAATACAAAATCAGATTATTGCCATATATGTGGATTTGATGGAGAAATCGTTATTAATAAAGATAATGAATGGGAATGTCCAAATTGTGGAAATAAAGATCATAGTAAATTAACAGTTGTTAGAAGAACTTGTGGTTATTTAGGAGAGAACTTTTGGAATGTAGGAAAGACAAAAGAAATTAAACAAAGAGTTATGCATTTGTAATGTTGTTATTTAGGTCGTTTCTTTTTGGACATTTTGTTGTGTAAAAATTGAATAATATATACTGAAAAGTGGTCTCGTTAGAGACCACTTTTCGGGCAGTAAATTATTATTTTTTATCGTGCAATCAATGCATATAAAAAACCATATAGCTAAAACTGTCTCTTATACACATCTCCGAGCCCCACGAGACGCGTAGTAATCTCGTATGC
>USQP01000209.1 GCA_900556945.1 uncultured Clostridium sp. | reverse complement strand
CTACGCGTCTCGTGGGCTCGGAGATGGGTATAAGAGACAGGTGTATATGGAATTTTTTCTCCTTTATATTCTACTTCATACATTTTTCTCTCCACTATCTTTTAATATCTTTTAATTTTAATAAATCTCCTGCATTCATTTTTCCTGCTCTTGTTATTTTATTGTATCCATATTTATTTTTTAATTCATCTACTACTTTATCTAGTTTCTCTTGCTTCTCATTTTTCTTATCATAAAATAAAGATAATTGCAATTCTTCTTTTTCAACTAAATTGTCCACTCTTACTCCAATTAGACGTATTGCCATTGGTTTATCACACATTTCATTTAGTAACTGTTTTGCTTTTTCATATATTTCTCTTGTAGACGAAGTTGCTGTTATTAGCTTCCCTTGATGGGAAGTGTCTTCAAAGTCCTTTGTTCTTAATTGTACGTTTACTGTATTTGCTAGTAAATCATGTTTTCTTAATCGGTAAGTTACTTGTTCTGTTAACGCTAGCAAAATTTCTTCTAATTTTTCTATTTCTGTTATATTTTTTGGTAATGTGACAGAATTTCCGACACCTTTTGGCTTTTCTTGTTTGTATATTACTTCTGAATGATCCATTCCATTGGCATATTCCCACATCTGTATTCCATGTTTTCCAAACTTTTTGTTCAGAACTTTTTCATCGCTTTTGGCTAAATCTCCTATTGTCTTTATCTGCATATTATACAATTTAGGTACTGTTTTCTTTCCTAACATAAATAATTCTGATATCGGCAGCGGCCACATTTTTATTGGTATCTCTTCTTGAAACAAAGTATGAATTCTATTCGGTTTCGTAAAATCAGAGGCCATTTTAGCTAATAACTTGTTATTTGCTACTCCTATATTTACAGTAAATCCAAGTTCTTCTTTTATTCTCTTGCTAATTTCCTTTGCTTTATTTAATAAAGTATCTTTCATTAGATATTCTGTCATATCTAGAAAACATTCATCAATACTAAATCGTTCAACTTTATCGGTATATTGTAGTAATAAATGATATAATTTATCTGAGTATTCTCTATATACTTTGAAATCAGATGAAAAAACGCTAAGGTTTGGACATTTTATTTTCGCTTGGTAAATTGTTTCTGCCGTTCTTACTCCACATTCTTTTGCTTTCATACTTTTAGCTAATACAATTCCTGACCTCTTTGTTTCATCTCCTCCAATAATAGCTGGAATTTCTCTTATATCAATTTTACTTCCTTTCCTCAACATATCCACTGCTGTCCAACTTAGGAAAGCATTATTCACATCCACGTGTAATATTTGTTTTTCCATAATATCACCGGTTTTATTATAGAATGTTTGTTTGTACTTGTCAAGTCAAAATGAAAGAATTATTTTCTTGTCAATTTTCTTTTTTGTACCATATAAGTTATTTTGCTAATTAATGGTGTTGGTACGATTTTAGCTCCAACTCTAGCAAGCTTTACATCTAGTCCTGGAACAATATAAAATTTTCCTTGTTCCATTTTTTTTATGGCGTAATCTGCTACTTTTTGGCTATTGGCCTCTCTCATATAAAATTTTACATTTGCTACATGATTAAAATTAGTATGAACTGGTCCTGGACACAAAATACTAATTTGTATTTTTGACTTTTCCTTCTTTAATTCTTCTCGTATTCCTTCTGATAATCTAACAATATAAGCTTTTGTCGCATAATAAGTTGCCATTAGTGGACCTGGCATAAACCCAGCAATAGAAGCAACGTTTAATATTTTCCCGCTCCCTCTTTTTTTCATGTCTGCTAGATATAGCTTTGTTAAAATATGGTAAGCTGTTATATTTGTTTTTATCATATTCATCTCTTTTTCTAAAATTGTTTTAGTAAAATTCCCACAATCTCCAAATCCTGCATTATTTATTAAAATATCCACATTATTTACTCTTTTGTGGAGTTTCTTACAATTTTCTTCTATGGATAAATCCATTCCTATACACTCTACTTTTACTTTGTTTTTCTCTAATTCTTCTTTTACTTTATTTAGTTTTTCTTCATCTCTTGCTACCAATACTAAATCATATTTTTTTTTACCTAATGTTCTTGCCATATCTCTTCCTATTCCGGAAGATGCTCCTGTAATTAATGCTTTCATACATTCACCTCATCTTTATCCTTTATTTTTTATTATTTTATCCCATTTTATATAAAAAAGTAAGAGAATACTCTTACTTTCTGTTAAATTTATTTAATATAATTCCTACCGCATGGACAATTTGTGTCGAATTCTTATTCGCTATTCCCTTTCCTAATGCTTTTCCACCTACTGTTATGGCTGCAACAGTAGCACTTAAAATAAATTGTATATTAAAAGATAATCCAAATTGTTCTGTGATTTTCATGGATATTAATGCTGTCTCTTATACACATCTCCGAGCCCACGAGACGCGTAGTAATC
>USQP01000208.1 GCA_900556945.1 uncultured Clostridium sp. | reverse complement strand
CTACACTTCTAGCTTCGTCGGCAGCGTCAGATGTGTATAAGAGACAGATTTTATACCATTTTGTAAATTAAAAAATCAAAACAATGAATTGATGTAGAGGATGTAAATAAAAGGTTTGCATATTATTTACAAGAAGGGAAATAATTTAAATAGAAAAAAAACAAAAGAGGAGAGTGTTTCGGAAATGGACTTGAGATTAAAGAAACAAAAAGAAAATAAAGGTATTACATTAATAGCATTAGTAATAACTATAATTGTGATTTTGATTTTAGCAGGGATAGTGATTACGATGCTAATAGAGGAAAACGGAATATTGAAAAAAACAACTGAAGCAAGGAAAATGAGTGAAATTGGATATGAAAAAGAGCAAATATCATTAGCCATATCATCAGCAAAAGCAAGTAAAATTGATAAAAAAATTGAAAAAGAGGATATAGGAAACGAACTAAAAGAAAATGGAAATAATGCTCAAGTAATTGATTTTGAATCAAAATTCATAATAACTTTTTTAGACAGCAAGAGATCCTATGAAGTTAATTTGCAAGGAATTGTGTCTGAACCACAGGAAAAAATAGAAGACGAGTATGCAGGAGATATAACAAAAGGTGGTACATTGACAGGAAAAGAAGATTCACCATATCAAATAAATTGTATAGAAGATTTAGTTGCATTTTCAATTGCAACTAATGGTGGAAATACAGATTTAGGAATAACATCAAGCAGTTACAGTGGATGTTATATCATATTAATGAGAGATTTAGATTTTAATTCTTATTTTTCATATAATGATTATTCAACAACCAAATATAAAGATTTAAATAGAGACGATTCCGAAGAAAAGTTATATATTGAATTAACTAAAAGAGAGGATAGTTGTTTTGGATTTCCTCAAATAGGAACCTTTTCGGGAATCTTTAATGGGAAAAATAAAAAGATAAATAATCTATATCAACATGGTGATAAATTTGTTGGGTTATTTAGATTCATTTCAAGTGGAGTACTAAAAAATTTGGAAGTGTCTGGAGATGTTGCATTAGCTAGCGGAGCTACAGGACCTCAAGAGATGGTTATTGGATATGCGGGAGGAATAGTTTCTCAAATATATAAAAGTACAATTTATAATTGTATAAACTATGTAAATGTTACTAGTGATACATGTGCAGGAGGAATTGCAGGAGGACAAGTTTATGCTAATAATTGTTGTGAAATTAATAGTTGTGTAAATTATGGAAAAATTAATGCAGGAGGAAGTGCAGCAGGAGGTATTATTGGATATCAATATTCTAATACATTTTCACCAAATGTTTTAAATTGCTCAAATTTTGGAAGTATTTCTTCAATTAAAGGTGTGGCAGGAGGAATAGTGGGAAGTACTGCAAATGGAGGAAATGTATGTAATTCCTATAACTTGGGGCAAGTATCGGCTAGCGCATCTTATGTTGGAGGTATCTTTGGTAAAGCAGATAATAGTAAATTATTGTGTAACAATTACAGTAATGCCAAATTAAATGGCAAAGCGATAGGTGGAATTTTGGGAAATAAATCATGGGGTACGCATATTTTAAAGCATAATTTTTATTTAAATAATGTACAGTCAGAAATTGCTAACACAACAACAGAAGGAAATCCAAAGGATATAGATTACTTAAAGAGTGAAGAATTTGTGAATGAGTTAAATAGTTATATAGAGTCAAATCATGATGAAGTTGATACTGCAAACTGGGCAAAGTGGATATTAGGAAGTGAAGGATACCCAATATTAGATTTAGACACAATATGGAATGGAAATGAATGGACTAATTTATAATGTGTAAAATTCCCCCTTGTTTTAGTCCAACTTTATATCAATGGAAATAGTCAATTATATATTTAAAAATTTATAAAAGCCTCAATAATGATTTAAAATCATATATTGAGGTATTTTTTGGCTAAGGGGAATTAATCTTAAATAAAATTAATTTTTTTAACTAAGGAAAGAATAGAAAACGTAAAAAGAAATAAACTAGTTGCGAGGTGATCGAAGTGAAAATATTAGAAGAACAAATTTCTGTAACACTAGAAAGAATGAAAAAAATGATAAAGAATAGAAAAAGTAAAACAAAAATAGATGCAAAAAGAAAAGAGTTAGATGAATTATTAAAAAAATATTTAAAAAGCTTTAATTAAAATCAAAGAAATAAAATACTACTAAAAACGAATATAATTCATTTATGCCAATTGAAAATTTTGATAATATATATTCAAAAAGTAGAAAAATAGGTGGTATGGATGAAAAAAACAAGCACAATAAAAATTGGAAAAATAATGCAGACGATTAGAAAAAGTAATGGATATACGCAAGAAAAGTTGGCAGAAGAAATAGAAGTATCTGTAAGATATATTAGTGATATTGAACAGGACAGAGCTAAACCATCTTACGAAATTTTAATAAAAATTTG
>USQP01000207.1 GCA_900556945.1 uncultured Clostridium sp. | reverse complement strand
GATGTGCGATGTCATCGATCACGGTACCGGCATACGGTTGCGTTACCGGTATGGGATCAAGGCGCAGATGGGTGGGAAAACCGGTACGACCAACAACAACTCCGATGGCTGGTTCATGGGCTTTACCCCGTCTTTGGCCACCGGTGTGTGGGTAGGAGGGGAGGAACGCTCGATTCATTTTGATAAAATGGCCGACGGGCAGGGGGCCAATACGGCATTGCCTATCTATGCGTTGTATATCCAGAAGGTTTATGCCGACTCGACTCTCATATACACTCCGGCCGATACATTTGCCGTCGACTCGACAATATTCATACCTTGCGAGGGGCTTATCGATCCCAATGTGCCGAAAGAGAATTTGTCGGAACCCGAGGTCAATCTCGAAGAAGAAGCTATTGAAGGGATTTTTGATTAAAAGTAAAAAGAAAATGTACCTTGCTTTTTTTTGAAAATCGGGGTACATGTAAAATAAACAGATATGGGATTTTTTGATTTTTTTCAAAAAAATTTACGGTATTTTTTACCATCCAAAACTTTCAACATTTATTATAGATTTTCTGTCTTTTTTCTTTCTTGCATTTCTTTGTTTGTATTACCTAAAATAAATAAAAGAAGCTCGTAGTTGTATTACCTATCTGCTTCTTTTATTTATATTAGAATTCTTAATAATCAATTTTATTTTCTATTTAACTTTCTTTATAAATAGTCATAATTATATATTTTACTAATCCTGTTTCTTCATCATATTCTACATTTATATTATACTTTCTGTTTTTATCATTTTGCACAAAGTTTTCAAGTACTTCTCCTAATTCTTCATTTTTATCACTTTGGCTAATTTCTATTTTTAACTTTTCATTCGAGATTACTTCAATATTAACCAAATTTTCTTTCAATATTCTAATCGCTTCCAGTATATTTTCATTATCAATCTCTTCGCCTTCTAATATTTCAAATTTAGAATTAAATCTATTTTTTTCAATCTCTGATATTCCATTTCCTTCTAATTTTTGTCTATCTTGAATGATTCCTATTGCTTTTAATACTTCTTGCATATCTTCTATATTTATTTTTTGCAAAACAGAATTTAATTCTTCTTCTAATGCTACACTCACTCTATTTAATATTGCTTGTAATTGTTCAGAATTTAAAGTATTTAATTTGATTCCATTTTCTTCATTTATATTAACTTGTTCACTAAAATTATCAACTATATTTATATTTTGTGTTGCAATTGTCTCTATTCTATCCGTATCGTTTTCATATTTTATTTCAGTATTTTTCACACAATTATTATCTTGTATCTTTATATTTTGAACGAAATCAATTTTAGATGGTATTCCTTTTTCATTCTTCTGCATAGCTATCTCAGTTTTTCCATCTTTGTTATCAATCGTAATCTTTTTAACGTCTTCGTTGTCTTTTAATGCAATTTCAGTAAATTTTTCATTCTCTAATGGTAGGTAATCTATGTTAAACTCATAATCTACACCTTGTATAATTGTTCTAACCGTATCTCCTCCACTTTCATAAACTATGATTTTAGTTTCTTCATTTCCAATATTATTATTATTTATTTCATTAATTATTTCTTCTATATTATCAATAACTTCTTCTTTTATATTAAAGGTATTTGATGAAATTCCTACGTTTTCTTCCAATAATTTTTGTATGTTATCTATTTTTCTTAAGAATATTTCATCTTCTTTCAAATTTTCTAATAGCACTACATATAAATTATTTAGTTGTTCTTTTGTCAATTTCAACGTATAAGAATTTGCCATAATATTCTCTTGATTGATTGTAATTGTCTGTTTTGATTGTTTTTCAAATTGCTCTTTTGTTACTTTTTGTTTCATTAAGTTCAAGTACTTATCACTTAATGTATGTAGTTCTTCTTCCGTAAATTTAATATCACTAAACATATCTTGACTAAATTCAATAGTATTTGGAACGTTTTCTAGTTTTTCCGTATATCCTGCATTTTCTAATAGTTCTTTCAAATTATTATTTTCTACTAATATATATTGTTTAAACAAATCCGAAAATTTAACTCCATAACTATTTTCGTTCTGTATATATTCTATTTCTAATTCTTGATTATCATCCTTTAATAATTTTATATCTTTATAATTATACTGGTTTGTTTTGTCCGTTTGACCTTCTATTTGCAATTTCAATTTGTTAATTGAATTGCTATTATTTTCGGATGTTGTTCCTAGGTCTTTTGTATAGTTAACTTTAATTTCTGTTTTTTCTGTATATTTATTCGTTTCTAGTAAATTATCGTAATCTGTCTTTTCAAATATCTTTCCAATCTCCTCTATGTTTTGTGCATTTTTTCCTACATATTTAAAAAACAATGTTTCATTCGATTTAAATAGGTCTGTATTTAAATCTGTCTCTTATACACATCTGACGCTGCCGACGAAGCTAGAAG
>USQP01000206.1 GCA_900556945.1 uncultured Clostridium sp. | reverse complement strand
GAATTTTCCATTTTTTCAACTTTATTTGTAATGTTTTCTAGTTTTTCAGTATCTTTTTTTATTTTAAATTGTAAGTCATCTAAATGTTCTTGATTACTGCCTTTTACACCACGAATAAAATCTTTATAACCACTATCAGACATATATTTAAAAAATCTGTCTTGTAATAAGCTATATGATTTTATTAAAACTGCATTTCCTTTTTTATCATATACAGGCTTTCCTTGATTATCTAATACTTGCTCTGATTTCCATTTATTACTATGGCTTACTTGATTGATTATTTCTTTTGTAGTTCCAATTAAAGATTTATCTTTACATTTTTTAGTCCATTTTACTTCTTTTCTTACAACAGGGAGTGCTACAACATGTAAGTGATAATGATATATAGGTTTCCCATATTCTTCTGTTAAAGCTGTATTTAGTTCATCTGCATGCATTACTGCTGATATAATGTTCTCAGTTCCCATTTCTTCTTCAGCAAAGTTGAAAGCTCTTTCGTAAAATTCTTTTGCAAATTTATAACCGCCATGTTTTTCAAAATAGTCAGAGTTAATGTCAAATATGAGTTCATCAAATAGTTTTGCATTAGCTCTTAAACCTCTTAATGATACTTGTCCTTTATCAAGCAACTCTTTTAATTTTTCATTATAGGTAGTTTCACATCTTTTGTAATGTATATTGTTTTGTGTTTGAGTCAAATCAACATTCATATTAGAATATGATTTATTTTTTCTTTCGTTGTGTCGTTCAGCTTTAGTTATACTTGTTTTAGTATAAGTTTCTACTCTAGCTACTGAATAATTTGTTTTATTCTTGTCCAATATATTTCCCTTTCTGTAGGTATCAAGTAGCGACCGAAGGGAGCTGTTACATAACTTTCTTGCGAAAGTATGTAACCCACTATGACACTTTCAAAACTTCGTTTTGGAAAGATGCCAGTGGGCTCCTTGCGGAGAGCTCATAAATTATCTAATCTTACGATAGATAATTTATGTTTGGCTTCGCCAAAGCAAAAGAATATATTTAATACCATTCATAATTCTTTTGCCTATCTTAACAATTTATTTACATACCAAAAATAAATTGTTAAGCTCTTTTTGATTCTGTATAAATAGAGAGGGCAGAAATTTATACACAACAAAAAGCCATAAGCGATATACCAATACTCTATTTACCTACGACGAATACAATTTTAATAAGCTCAAACAAAATTTGAGTTTTCAATATGTACTCATTTTTTAGTGTGTATGTAAATAGAATATTGAACTTTGCACTCATGGCTTTCTAATTACTTATAAATACTGGACAAGTTTACTATTATTTTAAAATTTTTCACACTTTCTAATAACCAGCTCGCAATCCTATATGCGACTCGTTTTCGCCTGGCATCTGAGGAATTATAAAATTCCCAAGAAGACATCAATATTCTTGTATTCCTAATTAGAATACACATAATATATATCACGAATTGTGGCAAAAGTCAATGAAATTATGTAAATATTGTCGAAATCGTTGAAAATATAGGGATTTCATGTTATAATTATATTGTAACAATAGTTACTTAGAAATTTAATGTTGGAGGTATGAACATGCGAGTAAACATGAGACAAGTACGGAAAGATTTAAAGCCGTTTGATATGGCTCGCCTCAATGAATTTCGCAAATTAATGAGCGATATGTATTGGGGAGAAGGACCTAACAAGAGTTTTTGGGATGAACTGGAACGTGTTCTTAAATGTAATCCTAAAAGCTATGAATGGTCACGGATGGTCAACGATGAGGTTGTTTTGGGCGAGGTCTGGTGTCAGCGTATTGGTGAGTTCTGGCATATGAATACTGTGCATATATTCTCATATCTATATGTAGAATCTCAAGGACTGGCAATTGCTGAGCATGGACAAGAACATGGACATGAAGAACCGTTTCATAATGGGAAGCAGGTTATAAAAGCTAGTGAATGGTATATTTTCCCTGATGGCAAAATGGAATTGTGCAAGAAGGACTGCACCCACAAACTAGTTAATGACTATGGCGAGCCTATTTATGTCATTTCGTTGAAAATCTGTAGCAACGCAATCATAAAAAACACATATCCAGCATTATTGGATAGATAGTTATCCAATTGAAGACTGCAATCATAGACAGAGTTGTCAATGATTGCAGTCTTTCATTAGATGTGTATAGAATTAATTGTAAATTAATTCAACTAATACAATTTCTTCAACACAATACTTATAATTATTCATGAGTCCAGTCCATTTTAAAGGGTCAGTATTTTTTAAGTTTTCATCAATAGGATTTTTCTCTAGCATTTGTTTCATAAGTACGTCAAATCTTTTTTTAGCTTGTTTGTCAGTTTCAACAATATGTTTTCTTAAAGTCTTGTTCATAAACATTATTATATATTCAGCCTGTCTCTTATACACATCTGACGCTG
>USQP01000205.1 GCA_900556945.1 uncultured Clostridium sp. | reverse complement strand
CGTGGGCTCGGAGATGTGTATAAGAGACAGAATTAGAAAAAAATGAAATAGAGAATTTTATTCATTTAGAAAATATAAATTATGAAATAGAAAATTTACAAAATAAAATAAATGATAAAAAAATAGAATTGCATACTTTAGAATTAGATCAAAAAAATATACAGCCAAAATTAGAAAATTTAGCAAAGATAGAGGAAATGTTAGTTAACAATAATGAAAAAATGGCAACCTTAAAAAGATTAGATTCGAGTTTTAATTTGGCAAAAGAGATTTTATCACAAGCTTATGAAAAAATGAAAAGCACCGTTACTCCTAAGTTTACAGAAGAATTATCAAAAACCATTTCTGAGATAACAGATGGAAAGTACTCTAATATTATGTTTCATGATGAGCTTGGGTTGATTATAGAATTGGAGAATGGTAATTATGTGCCTGCATCTAAATTAAGTATAGGAACGATTGATCAATTGTACTTATCCTTAAGACTGTCTATGGTGAAAGAATTATCAGAAGAGACCATGCCAATTATTTTAGATGAGGCTTTTGCTTATTATGACACAGAAAGATTAGAAAACATTTTAGAATATATCAATAATAAATTTAAAAACCATCAAATCATTTTATTTACATGTACCAATCGTGAAAAGCAGATATTAGATAGTATGAATTTATCTTTTAACTTAATTAACTTGTAAAAAATAGGAAAATATATTATAATAGTCGGAGCAAATAATAAAAAAGGAGAGAATGACATGTTTGAAAAATTAGAGGCTGTGGAAAAAAGATATGATGAATTAACAAAAATGATAGCAGATCCAGAGGTGATATCGAATCAATCGGAATGGCAAAAGTTAATGAAAGAACATGCAAGTATAGAAGAAATTGTATCAAAATTTAGGGAATATAAAAAAGTAAAGCAATCTATGGAAGAAGCAGAAGAATTAATGCAAGATCCAGATATGAAAGAACTGGCAGAAGAAGAATATTATCGTTCAAAAGAACATTTACCAAAAATAGAAGAAGAATTGAAAGTTTTATTAATACCAAAAGATCCAGATGACGATAAAAATATCATGTGTGAAATTAGAGCAGGAGCAGGCGGAGAAGAAGCAGCACTTTTTGCAGGAACATTATTCAGAATGTATTCTATGTATGCAGAAAAGAAACATTGGAAATTAGAAGTGTTGAACGAAAATGAAACAGGACTTGGTGGATATAAAGAAATATCTTTTATGATTACAGGAAAAGGGGTTTATAGTAGACTAAAATTTGAAAGTGGTGTACACAGAGTGCAAAGAGTTCCTGATACTGAAAGTAGTGGTAGAATCCATACGTCAACAGCAACTGTCGCAGTTCTTCCTGTAGTAGAAGATGTTGAAATAGAGATTAATCCATCCGATATTAAAATGGAAGTATTTAGAGCATCAGGAGCAGGTGGACAACATATTAACAAAACATCATCAGCTGTCAGGTTAATTCATGAGCCCACAGGAATTGTTGTAGAATGTCAAACGGAGAGGTCGCAGTTCCAAAACAAGGACAATGCTATGAAAATGCTTCGAACTAAATTATATGAAATAGAAAAAGAAAAGCAAGATAGTGAAATAGCAAATAGTCGAAAAGTACAAGTAGGTTCAGGTGATAGAAGTGAAAAAATAAGAACTTATAATTATCCACAAGGGAGAATTACCGATCACAGAATTGGAATGAGTATTTATCAAATGGAGAATTTTTTAAATGGTGATATTGATGAAATGGTGGATAACTTAATTGCAGCAGATCGAGCTGAAAGACTAAAAGGAGAAGAAAATTAGAAGGAAAAGGGCAAAACATATGAGTTTTGTTCTTATTTATAAGAAGGAGAATTTATATGAAATTGTTGATTGTATCAGATATACATGGCTCAAGTTATTATGCAAAGAAAATAGAAGAAATTAATCAAAAAGAAAGACCTGATAAAATAATTATATTAGGCGACTTATATTATCATGGACCAAGAAATGAACTAACACAAGAGTATAATCCTATGGAAGTAGCGAAAGTGTTGAATTCTTTAAAAGAAAAATTAAGGGTTGTGAAAGGCAACTGTGATGCCGAAGTAGATGAGATGATATCAGAATTTAAGTTTGAAGAAAATATAGAGATGAATGTAAATGGGTATAAAGTATTTTTTACACATGGACATAAATATAATATGGATCAATTACCGCCATTAGGAATTGATATAGATATTATGATTTATGGACATTTTCACCAAGGTTTTATAACAGAAGAAAATGGAATTATATTCGCAAATTCTGGTTCCATATCATTACCAAGAGCAAATTCTAAACATAGTTATTTATTATTTACAGAAGAAGATTTAATTTTGAAAGATGTGAATGGAAATATAATCGATAAAAAAGAAATGATAAAGGAAAAGTAATAATATGAAACTCTTTAAA
>USQP01000204.1 GCA_900556945.1 uncultured Clostridium sp. | reverse complement strand
ACGAGATTACTACGCGTCTCGTGGGCTCGGAGATGTGTATAAGAGACAGGTAAAAACATATGGTGGAAATGTGAAAAGAACCATATATGGAAAAGAAAAATAAGAGAACAGTTAAAAAATGACAAATGTCCTTATTGTATACATCGTCTTCCTAGTCTAGAATATAACTTTGCTGTTTTATATCCTGAACTAGCAAAAGAATGGGAAGTGAATATGAATCATAATTTAAAACCGACACAAATATTACCAAAAAGTAATTTAAAGTATTATTGGAAATGCCCAAAAGGGCATATTTGGCAGGCAACACCTAATAATCGTGCCCAAGGAAAAGGATGTCCGATTTGTTATAAAGAATCAAGAATGAATCAAACGTAAAAACTCTATTTCTTCTCTTGCATAAATAAAATACCTTATGCTAAAATAAAAAATGAGGAGTAAATTATGAATGAAAATATGGGGAGAAAAAACGGATTAAGAGTACCGAATAAAATAGAAAAAATTGAAAATAGTGTGGAATCTCAGGAAGATAAGATAGAAATTGCAATAGGAGTAGCAAAAGCAAACAATAAAAAATTGAAAGAAGAAATAGAAATCATAGAAGAACATCCAGATATTGAAAAAGAAATAACAACACCGAAAAATTCTAGTGAACTGATTGTGATTACTAAAGCTAAGAAATTGGCTGCTTATGTGATCACGATTACAGAAAAGTCACCTAAAAAATTTCGAGCTGTTTTTGTTAATCGAATGCAAAATTATTGCTTAGATTGTATAGAGTATTTAATAGAAGCAAATTCCTTGAGAATGGATAGCAATAAAAATAGAGAAAAAAGAAAAGAGTGCCAGCATAATGCTTTTTTGAAATTAAAATTATTAGGATATATATCGTTTTTAGCTTTAGAGAACCAGTGTATTTTAAAAAAGCAGTATCAACAAATATCTTTACAGCTTTCAGATTGTATTAATTTACTAGTAGCTTGGCGCAAAAGTGATGCACAAAGAAAATAGGATGTTATGCGGAAACGCTTTCATTAAGGTAAGATTTACGATGCACGTGTGGCGTTGACTCTTGAGGTTAGCCGTTGTGGCTGCGCTCCGCCTAAAATAGATACAATGTAAACTATGTAAACAATGATGGTGATTGGTTCTAGGTCTACCTCTACTACAAACCTAGGCCTGTGCCCGATTTGCCTTTTAAAGAAAGAAAAATCTTTCTTAAAATAGCCAGAAGTATTTATTCTAAGTAGAATAAATGAGTGCTTAAGGCAAAGGAATCTTACTCTTTTTTGACCTCTGATAAAGAGGCAGAAGAAGATAGCTACCTTGACAACCAACGCAGAAAGCTTTGGAAGTTTACCTAGAAGTAGGGAGGTAGCTTTTTTATATGCCAAGAAATCACACATTCAATAGAGAAAATTTTAATGAATAAGGAGAGAAAATGCTAGAAGAACAATTCAGTTTTGAGAAGTTATTAGAAGCACATAAAAAATGTAGACGTTCGAAACAACATAAAAAAGAAACCATTAATTTTGAAACGAATTTAAGCCAAAATTTAGTAAAATTGACAAAAGAAATAAAAGAAAGAACTTATCAAATTGGAACATATAAACAATTTAAAGTTTATGAACCAAAAGAACGAATCATAGAAGCACTTCCTTATAAAGATAGAGTAGTGTTAATGGCTATATGTAATAATATTATTGAACCTAAATTTGAAAGAAGACTGATCTATGATAATGTGGCATGTAGGAAACAAAAAGGAACAGATTTCGGGATAAAAAGACTAGAGAAATTCTTACATAGTTATTATAGAAAATATGGAAAAGAAGGTTATATATTAAAATGTGATGTTAGAAAATATTTTCAAAGTATAGATCATGAAGTATTATGGAATAAATTAAAAAGAGAAAATTTTGAAGAAGATGAATTATGGATTTTAAAACTTATCATTGATAGTAAAAATAAAGAGGCAGGAGTAGGATTACCAATTGGAAATCAGACAAGTCAATGGTTTGGACTTTATTATTTAGATGAGGTTGATCGATTGATAAAAGAAAAATTAAAAATAAAATATTATGTAAGATACATGGATGATATGATTTTGATTTATCATGATAAGGAATATTTAAAATATTGCAAACAAGAAATTCAAAAATGTGCATGTGAGCATTTAAAATTGGAATTAAATAATAAGACTCAAATAACTACTTTAAAAAATGGTGTGGATTTTTTAGGATTTCGACATATTCTTACTGAAAGTGGAAAAGTTTTAAGACTTTTAAGAGGGCAAGCGAAAGTAAGATTAAAGAAGAACATGAAATTATTAGCGAAGTTAAAACAAAGTAATTTGGTAGATGAAGATTATATAAAACTTAGATTAAATGCTTATCAGGCACATATAGGTCATTCTCTGTCTCTTATACACATCTCCGAGCCCACGAGACGCGTAGTAATCTCGT
Organism: uncultured Clostridium sp.; assembly: GCA_900556945.1. Taxonomy (GTDB): domain Bacteria; phylum Bacillota; class Clostridia; order TANB77; family CAG-508; genus CAG-269. The sequence continues at coordinate 1 of USQP01000204.1, read as the reverse complement.
A
>USQP01000203.1 GCA_900556945.1 uncultured Clostridium sp. | reverse complement strand
ATATCGACAATCTAATTCTATATATCTATTTTCTAAAATCCCATTTTCAATAGCTTTCTCTTTCTTTATTTTATCATTTTTCTTTACTTCTTCTAGTGTTTGAGCAAAAGTTCTCACTTTTTTATAATGTTGCATACCATTTGCTTCGATAATTACTTGTTTTACTGGATCATAAAAATCATAAATATGTGGCCTACACCATGGAATATCATTTATGGTAGGATGAAATAAAACTTCAACCCCTATCTGATTAAAAAGTTCCATTAAAAATTTCTCAGGATAAGATATTCCATCACTACATTTTGGACATCCAATTGAATGTAAATTATAGATTGTAGATATCTGAAATGGTATATTTCTAATCTCTCCACAATACGGACAAATTGGATAAATTTTTTTATTGCTTGATCTTCTTAATTCATATACTAAATGCTTGTCTTTCTCTTGAAAAAATTTAATCATCCAAGGCTCTTTTGTAGCAATATCATCAAATCCTTTTATTGCTATTTTCTTTGCACAATGACTACATACTTTTTTAGATGCCCTTATTGCATTTTCATCTGCCCATCCTACATATCCGACAAATATTACAATGATATTGATATCCTTTTCTAGTAATCCCTGCACTTTCATAATGTCTTTGTCCAATAATTGTCAAATTTCTACCAGTATCTACTATTCTTTCACCTTTTTCAAAAATATAATCACCCGTATGATATCCAATTATATTGGCTATCTTGCCATTCCACAAATTTATATTTCTGATGTCTTTTATTCTATTCTTATATTTTATTGTTAAATAAGTCATTCCTTTATCATTTACTTTACTATCTAAAATCTCTAGGTTCCCTTTTATTCCGTCATAGTAAAATGGTAAAATGCATCCTTTTGAATGTATCCAATCATTTTTTCCATATTTCTTGGGTATATTAGAAAAGTCTATTCGTTTTACTAATTTCTTGTTTTCGAATACAAGATCTCTAAATTTCCATTCTGTTAAATGACTTGTCCTCATTCTTTTTTCTTTCTTTTTATACCTCAATACTATGTAATTTCCTTTTTGGTGCTCTACAATTGTAAATTTTCCTCTTACGTCATCATAGCAAAAGGGTATCTTTTGTCCTACTGCTTTTTCCCAATCAATGCAATTTTTCATTCCATATTTTTTAGTTGGTAGCTTTGATAAATCTACACTTCTTTCCATTTTTTCCATTTATTTTATTATTTCTATTTCCATTTTCTTTTTATATTTTCCTTTTCTTTATCTTTGACTGCTTGATACAAGTCAACACCCAATTGATTACATACACTATTTAATACAATAAAAACATCTGCTACTTCATTTTCGATTGTATCATAGTGATTCATCTTATTTGGATCAATACTCATATTGGTAACATTTTTTCTAATTGCTTTGGCTAATTCTCCTACTTCCTCTAAAAGTAATAACATTGTTTCTTCTATTTGTTGATTTTCAAACCCTCGAATTGCTATTACTTTTTTAATATAGTTTTGTACTTCCTTCAATGTATTATTTTCATTTAAATTTTCCCATAATTCTAATTGTTCTTCCTTCATTTTTAATTTCTTCCTCTTCCTTTATTATATCTTTCTTCACTCTTTTAACAAAGTTGTTATCCTTTGTTTACTATCATATCTACTTCTCCATCTTTCAAATAAATAATTTTATCTGAATTTTCGATAGTTGATTTCCTATGTGCTATAATAATAACCGTGCTCTCCCTTGTAATCTTATCAATTAGTTTTTGAATTCTATCTTCTGTTTTTAAATCGATATTTGAAGTTGGCTCATCAAATATATAAATATTAGCTTTATGTAGAATTGCTCTTAAAAATGCTATCATCTGTAATTGCCCATAAGATAATTGATTCTTCTTAATTACTTCTTCCAACCCATTTTTAAACTTTTCTAATACTTTTTCAAACCCAATTTCTTTTGCTACTTTTATGATTTGATCATCTGTTATTGTCGTATCTCCTAATAAAATGTTATTTTTAAGTGTATCATTTAGTATATACGGCGTTTGCGAAATGTATGAAATATTCTTTCTAATATCTTTGATTCTTACTTTTGCAATATTTTCTCCTCCAATTAGTATTTTTCCTTTTGATATTGGATAAAGTCTCATAAGAATATTCATAAGCGTTGTTTTTCCTACTCCCGTTTTTCCCGCAATCGTTACTTTATTTCCTTCTTTTATGATAAATGAAATATCTTTCAATACTTTATTTTCTCCATACTGCATACTAACATTTTCAAATTCAATATCTCCTTTTAAGTTTTCTACTTTTTCTCCTGTTTCAATATCTTCCTTTCCCTGTTCTTTTAATAGTTTATTGATTCTTTTTAATGACATAAAAGAAGATTGTATTTCTTCCAATTCTGTAAATATTTCATTTAATGGTGTTCTACCTGTCTCTTATACACATCTCCGAGCCCAC
>USQP01000202.1 GCA_900556945.1 uncultured Clostridium sp. | reverse complement strand
CACTGCTAGCTTCGTCGGCAGCGTCAGATGTGTATAAGAGACAGCTAATATTCATTGTCTTCTCCTCTTATTGTTTTGTTTGTTATTACTACATCAGTTTCCAATTGCTTTAAATGGACAACTGGTTAAACAAGTACCACACTTAATACATTTATCTTGATTGATAACCCTTGGATTTCTTCCTTCTCCTTCTATGGCATTTACTGGGCAATGCTTTTGGCACAAACCACAACCCTTACATTTTTCTTCATTAATTGTGATTTTTGACATTGCTTTACATTCTAATGCTTTACACTCTTTTGCAATCGCATGTTGTCTAAATTCTTCTCTAAAATATTTTAAAGTACTAATAACTGGATTTGGTGCACTTTGTCCTAATCCACATATACTTGCTTTTTGAATGTTTACCGCTAATTTCTCTAATTTATAGATATCTAGTTCAGAGCCTTCTCCATTACATAATTTTTCTAATATTTCTAGCATTCTTTTGGTTCCAATTCTGCAAGGTGTACACTTCCCACAGCTTTCACTTACTGTGAATTCTAGATAGAATTTTGCTAAACTTACCATACACTTTGTATCATCCATTACAATAAGTCCACCAGAGCCCATCATTGAACCAATTTGTTTTAAAGATTCATAATCAATTGGCGTATCTAAATGTTCCTTTGGAATGCAGCCACCAGATGGTCCTCCGGTTTGTGCTGCTTTGAAATCTCTACCGTTTGGGATTCCCCCACCAATGTCATATACAATTTCTCGTAAAGTAGTTCCCATTGGTACTTCAACCAATCCGATATTATTTACATTTCCACCTAAGGCAAATACTTTCGTTCCTTTTGAATTTTCCGTTCCGATAGAAGAATACCATTCACTTCCTTTTAAAATAATTTGAGCAATATTGGCATAAGTTTCTACATTATTAATTAAAGTTGGTTTTCCCCATAAACCGGCTTGTGCTGGATAAGGTGGTTTTACTCTTGGTTGACCACGTTTTCCCTCAATAGACTCTAATAGTGCTGTTTCTTCTCCACAGACAAAAGCTCCTGCTCCTAATCGAATTTCTATATCAAAATTAAAATCTGTATGAAATATATGATTTCCTAACAATCCATAGTCTCTTGCTTGATTAATCGCAATTTGCAGACGTTTAACAGCAATTGGATATTCCGCTCTTACATAGATAAATCCTTTATTTGCTCCAATACAATAAGCTGCAATGGACATGGCCTCTAATACAGAGTGAGGATCACCTTCTAAGATACTTCTATCCATAAAGGCTCCTGGGTCACCTTCATCTGCATTACACACTACATATTTTTGTTTTCCTTCAGAAACCCTTGTTAATTCCCACTTCTTGCCTGTTGGAAAGCCTGCACCTCCTCTACCACGAAGACCAGATTGCTTAATCACTTCAATTACTTCTTCAGGCAACATTTGAGTTAATACTTTTTCTAAAGCTTGATATCCATCAAAAGCTAAATATTCATCAATATCTTCTGGATTAATTACCCCACAGTTTTTTAGCGCAATTCTTTTTTGCTTTTTATAGAAATTCAAATCATCTAATCTGTTAACTTTTGTTCCATCAATATCTTTTGCTAGTAATCTTTCTACTTTATTTCCATCAATAATATGTGTTTGAATAATCTCTTCACAGTCCTCTGGCTTTACCATAGCATAAAAAGTATCCTCTGGTCTGATGATAACAATCGGACCTTTCGCACAAAGTCCAAAACATCCTGTTTTGATAACTCTTACATGATCTATATTTTTTTCTTTTAAAATTCTTCTAAAATTTTCTAGAATCTCTGGTGATTTGGAAGAAGTACATCCCGTACCTTGGCAAACTAAGATATGCTTTTCTCTAGTATCTGCTTTGGTATTAATTCTTAAGTCTAATTCCTTTCTTTTTTCTTTCTTTATTTGGTGAAGTTCTTCTATTGTTTTCAAACAAATTCCTCCTTTTTGAGACACTGGGGACAGGCCTCATTTGTTTCAATTTTTTTGTCGTTTTTTGTAAGTGCTGTTGATATTAGTTTTAATAATCTTATTTTCGTCATTTTTCGACTAAATTAATGATACACTTTTGAACTGTCCCTATTGTTTCATTAATTCATCTAATACTTGGTCTAACTTTTGGATAGTTGCTTTTCCATAAACTTCTCCGTTTACGGTAAATACTGGTGCTAATCCACAAGCGCCAACACATCTTGTTTCTTCAATAGAAAATAAGCCATCTTCTGTTGTTTCTCCTGGCCCAATTTTTAATCTTTCTTGTAATCGATCCATTATTTTTTGTGAACCTTTTACAAAGCAAGCCGTTCCTAAACATACTGAAACATTATATTTTCCTTTTGGTTTTAGTGAAAATCTAGAATAAAAAGTAACAACACCATAAATTTCTGCCATTGGTATGGATAAAAATTCTGATAACTCCTGTCTCTTATACACATCTCCGAGCCCACGAGACGCGTAGTAATCTCGT
>USQP01000201.1 GCA_900556945.1 uncultured Clostridium sp. | reverse complement strand
GATTACTACGCGTCTCGTGGGCTCGGAGATGTGTATAAGAGACAGATATTATGATTGCCAATAAGGCAAGAGAAAAAATGAAACTAGGAAAAACAGAAAACATTTATAATCGAAAAATGCATTTGGGATATAAGATATTTAATTTAATTATATTGGCTATATTACTAATCTGTACGATATTTTTTGGAGGATATACAATTATAAGATATTTTGTTTTATGAAAGAAATAGAAAATTAGAGACAAGAAAAAATAATGGATATACCAAATTCAATCAAAAGCCAGTAAATTACTTGTAAAATTTTGTGATTTAGTGTAAAATACGTTTGTATTGTAAATAATAAAAAAGATAGAATTGGAGATGTGTCCCAAAATGGATAGTTATGTGTAAAAAGAAACGAACACAGTATATCTTATCTGTAACGAGCATAGCTCTAACAGCTAAGAAATCCCCAATTGGACAAGGAGAAGAAATGAGATTTGTAGATACAGAAGAATCTAAAAAAGAATATAAGGAATTTTTAGAAAGACAGGAAAGATGTAATTTTCAACAATCATTAGAATGGGCAGAGGTAAAGAAACCAAATTGGAAACCAGAGGTAATACTTGCAGAAGATGATGAAGGAAATATTATAGGTTCTTTATGTGTATGGATTAGAAAGATGCCTATATTTGGAAATATTATGTATGCATCAAGAGGTCCTGTTTGTGATATACATGATATAGCTGTTATGAAACAGTTAACAGATGGAGCAAAAGAGCTTGCCAAAAAATATCATGCAATTGTTTTAAGAATAGAACCAGATATTTTAAGTAGTGACCAAACTTTTAGAGATATTGTTGCAAATTTAGGATATAAAATAAAAGATGATGCAAAAGATTTCAAAGATGAAATACAACCAAGATATGTTTTTAGACTAGATATTAAAGATAAAACAGAAGAAGAAGTTATGGCAGGATTTAAACAAAAATGGAGATATAATATACGTTTGGCAGGAAGAAAAGGCGTTGTGGTGAAAGAAGGAACAAGAGAAGACTTAAAAGCTTTTCATAAAATTATGATAGAAACTGGTTCAAGGGATGGATTTATTATAAGACCTTTAGAGTATTTTGAAAAAATGTATGATTGTTTAGGTCCTGATCATATGAAAGTACTTATGGCTTATTACGAGGACGAGCCTATATCAGGGGTAATTCCAATCTTTTATGGAAACAAAACTTGGTATTTATATGGAGCAAGTAGTAACAAACATAGAAATTTAATGCCAAATTATTTATTGCAGTGGGAAATGATAAAAATGGCAATTGCGAGAAAAGATGATGTATATGATTTTAGAGGCGTATCAGGAGTAGTAGATGAAAGCCATCCACAATATGGGTTATATCGATTTAAGCAAGGATTTGGTGCAACTTTTACAGAATTTATTGGAGAAATTTATATGCCATTTAAACCAATTACTTATCAATTATATCGTTTTTCAGAAAAAGCATTCCGAACATTAAGGCAGGTAAAAAGAAAAATTGCAAAGTAGATAAGGAGAAATAAAATTTTGAATACTTTAGTAATTAATAAAGAAGATTTAAGACACAATATTGAGCAAATAAAAAAATATGTTAGTAAAAGTGGAAAAGATGATAATGGAAATGAAGTTAAGATTATTGCCGTAGTGAAAGCAAATGGATATGGATTGGGAATAGTAGAATATACAAAATTTTTAATCGATAACGGGATTTCGTTTTTTGCAGTTTCAACGCTAGAAGAAGCTTTGAAATTAAGAGAGGCAGGAATCAAAGAAAAAATTTTAATGTTATCTTCAACAGCAATAGAAAAAGAGGTGAAAACCTTAGTAAAGAATAATATTATGATAACAATTGGCTCAAAAGAAGACATAGAAGTAGCAGAAAAAGTAGCAAAAGAAGAGAATAAAACGGTAAAAGCACATTTGAAAATCGATACTGGATTTGGAAGATATGGTTTTGTTTATTCCAAAAGAGATGAAATGATAGAGCAATTAAAATCTTTGAAAAAACTAAAAATTGAAGGAACGTTTACACATTTTTCCATTAGCTTTTTTGATGAAAAATATACAAAATTACAATTTGAAAGATTTATTCATGTAATAGAAGTATTAAAGATGAATCAAATAGAAACTGGAATATTACATGTATGTAATTCTTCAGCATTTTTAAAATACCCTAATATGCATTTGAATGCAGTAAGAATTGGCTCGGCTTTTTTAGGTAGACTTTCTTTTAAAAATAGTATTGGATTAAAGAAAATAGCTTATTTAGAGTCAAATGTTTCAGAAATAAAAGAATTGCCAAAAGGATTTAACGTAGGATACTCCAATACATATAAAACTTCAAATGATACTAAAGTAGCGGTTATTCCATGTGGGTATATGAATGGAATGAATCTAACAAATGGTAGAGATATGTTTCGAACCGTTGATAAATTAAGATATATCGTAAGAGATATAACTGTCTCTTATACACA
>USQP01000200.1 GCA_900556945.1 uncultured Clostridium sp. | reverse complement strand
ATTTATTATAGGTGTATGTTATTTAGTGAGAACACATGATACAATAATTGCTCCTGAAGATTTAGGTAATACTTTTGAAATGATAGAAAAAATGAAGATGAATTAGAAAAATAGGGGGAAATATGTTTAAATTAGTATCAGACTATAAACCAACTGGCGACCAGCCACAAGCAATTGAATATTTAAGTAATGGGATAAAAGAGGGAAAGAAATTCCAGACCTTGCTTGGTGTCACAGGATCGGGAAAAACCTTTACAATGGCAAACATTATAGAAAAGGTACAAAAGCCTACTCTTATTTTAGCCCACAATAAAACTTTAGCAGGACAACTATATTCAGAGTTCAAAGAATTTTTTCCAGAGAATAATGTGGAGTATTTTGTTAGCTATTATGATTATTATCAGCCAGAGAGCTATATTCCATCAACAGATACCTACATTGAAAAGGATTCTTCCATCAATGATGAAATTGATAAATTACGTCATTCAGCTACCTTATCTTTATTTGAAACAAGAGATGTTATAATAGTTGCATCTGTTTCTTGTATATATGGATTAGGAGATCCAATTGATTACCAAGAAATGATGTTATCGTTAAGACCTGGTATGCAAAAATCAAGAGATCAAGTTTTAAGAAAATTAATTAGTATGCAATATACAAGAAATGAAATTGATTTTAAAAGAGGAACATTTAGAGCAAAAGGTGACATTGTAGAAATTTATCCATCTGACCAATCAGAATCAGCAGTAAGAGTAGAGTTCTGGGGAGATGAAATTGAAAAAATAGTAGAAATAAATGCTTTAACAGGAAAACCAATCGGATCAAGACGTCATATTTTAATTTCACCAGCATCACACTATGTTACAACAAAAGATAAAATGGAAAGAGCAATTGTGACAATAGAGCAAGAGATGGAGGAAAGGGTAAAATACTTTAAATCTCAAAATAAATTGATTGAAGCACAAAGAATAGAAGAAAGAACAAATTTTGATATTGAAATGATGAAAGAAACTGGATTCTGTTCTGGAATAGAAAATTATTCTAGACATATTAGTCGGAAGACCAGAAGGAAGCCCTCCTTATACATTATTTGATTATTTTCCAGACGATTTTCTATTGTTAATTGATGAATCACATGCGACGATTCCGCAGGTAAAGGCAATGTATAACGGAGATAGAGCAAGAAAAGAATCTTTGGTAAATTATGGCTTTCGCTTACCATCAGCTTTTGATAACAGGCCACTTACCTTTAAAGAATTTGAAGAAAGAATCAATCAAGTTGTATTTGTTAGTGCAACACCAGCTGATTATGAAAAGGAACATGCAAAGGATAATATAATCGAGCAGATTATAAGACCTACTGGATTATTAGATCCAAAAATAGAAGTAAAACCAGTTATCAATCAGATTGATGATTTGTTAGAGCAGATTAGAATTCGAGTAGAAAGAAAAGAAAGAGTATTAGTTACCACATTAACAAAAAAAATGGCAGAAGATTTAACAGAATATTTAAAAAGTTTAGATATTAAAGTAAATTATATGCATTCTGATACGAAAGCTTTAGAAAGAATGGAAATTATCAGAAATTTGAGACTAGGAGAATTTGATGTTTTAGTGGGAATCAATCTTTTAAGAGAAGGATTGGATATTCCAGAAGTATCTCTAGTTGCTATATTAGATGCAGATAAAGAAGGATTTTTACGTTCGGAAAGATCATTAATTCAAACGATTGGACGTGCTGCCAGAAATACAAACGGTACTGTTATTATGTATGCAGATGAATTGACAGAAAGTATGGAAAAGGCAATATCAGAGACAAACAGAAGAAGGAACATACAAGAAAAGTATAATGAAGAACACCATATCATACCGAAAACAATTAATAAATCTGTTAGAGATAGTATTCAAGTAACAACAGTAGAAGATATTGGAGTAGAATATAAGTTAGAGAAGAGTGAAGATATCAAACAAACGATTGAAAAATTAACAGATGAAATGCTTAAATATGCTGCTAATATGGAATTTGAAAAAGCTGCTGAACTTCGTGATAAAATAAAAGAATTAGAAAAATTGGTCTAAGGCCAATTTTTTATTTGTTTTTTTGAAAATAAAGTGATATAATTTGTTCTTGAATCATTTTATTATTACAAAGGAGGAAAAGAAAGAGTGGAAAATTTAATTAATATAACATCATCTTTTTGGTTTCAAGCAATTATTAAACTAATATTAGGATTTGTTTTAGCTGGAATCATAGGACTAGAAAGATCATCCTGGAATAAACCTGCAGGTTTTAGAACACATTCATTAGTTGGGTTAAGTGCAGTTTTAATCATGCTTTGTGGGGAGTATATGTCAAAAGAATATAATATCGATCCTTCTAGAATACCAGCACAGTTATTGTCAGGAATAGGATTTATTGGTGCAGGAACCATTTTAAGAGATGGTTTTAATGCTGTCTCTTATACACATCTGACGCTGCCGACGAAGCTAGAAGTGTAGA
>USQP01000199.1 GCA_900556945.1 uncultured Clostridium sp. | reverse complement strand
ATAAAATGAACCCTCCTTATTAAACTTTTTTGTCTAATAATTTGGGTTCACTTCATAAATATGCTTTTTTTTTATTGCTTTTTCATTTTAGGTTTGGAAATAAGGGCAGCCAAATATCCAAAGAAAACAGCAGCAGCAATACCACCAGCAGCAGCTTTTACACCACCTGTGAAAGCGCCAACCAAACCACTTTGTTTAACAGCTTCAATAGCACCCTTTGCTAAGTTATAGCCAAAGCCTGTAAGGGGAACAGTTGCTCCAGCACCTGCAAAATTAACTAAGTGCTGATAAATTCCTAAACCACCAAGAATGGCTCCTGTAGTAACAAAAATAACAAGAATTTTAGCAGGAGTGAGTTTGGTTTTATCAATCAAGATTTGTCCAATAATACAAATGATTCCACCTGTTACAAAACACTTTAGCAATATTGTCCAATCAAAAACACTAGCCCAATTAATATCCATATTTGCATACATCCTTTCTTATCATAATTTATAAAAATAAAATGTTTGAATACAATCTTTTTAGTGAATAAAGGTATTTAAACCTCTATACTAATTGCGTGAGCAATTCCAGGAATAGATTCACCCTGTTGAGAACTAGTTGAATTCATTAGGGCACCAGTAGCTATTAATAATATCTTCTTCAGTTTTTTCTCTTTTAGTTGTTTAAATAAATAACCAGAGAAAACAGTTCCACAACATGCACATCCACTTCCGACCAGAGTGTGTATCTTGAGCATTTTTATCAAAAATTAGAACACCACAATCGTTATAATTAGATTTAATATTATACCCTTGAGATTTAGCGAGATCAATTGCAATTTCTTTTCCGATATGTCCTAAATCACCGCTAATGATTGCATCATAATAACTAGGATTTCGACCAGTATCTAAAAAGTGAGTAATTAAGGTATCTGCAAAAGCAGGGGCCATTGCAGCACCCATATTATTAGCATCTTTAATTCCCATATCAACAATTTTACCTGGTGTTATATGAGTAATATAAGGGCCAGAACCACTTTTAGACAAAATTGCTGCACCAGAACCTGTAACTGTCCATTGACTAGATGGCGGTCTCTGATTCCCCAATTCTAGTGGAAATCTAAATTGTTTCTCTGCACTACAAAAGTGACTGGATGTAGCGCATAATACATGATTAGCAAAGCTTTCTACCACTATTGCACCTAGACTCATAGATTCTACGAAAGTAGAGCAAGCACCAAATACTCCAAAAAAAGGTATATTTTCTTCTCGTAAACCAAAGCTAGAAGAAATACATTGATTTAATAAATCACCAGCAAACATACAATCAATTTCATTTGTTGCAATACCTGATTTAGATATAACAGTATTTACGGTTTCTTTTATAATTTTGCTTTCTGCTTTCTCCCAAGTTTTCTCACCCCAAAATTCATCGTCTAAAGTTTGATCAAAGTATTTAGCTAAAGGTCCTTGAGCTTCTTTAGGCCCAACAATACTTGCACAATCTAAAATAGTTGGTGGAATATTAAACTTTATAGTTTGTTTTCCTATCTTTTCCAAAAAAATCATCTCCTGTTGAGACATAAGGGACAGGTCTAAAATGTCTCATAAATTTGTCATAAATTGTCGAACTCGACAAAATTTTATATTTTTCGTGAGACATTTTAGACCTGTCCCTTATGTCTCATTTTTATATAGTAGGGAATTTTCAAATTTGTTTTTTATACTAATACAATAGTTTGGGTATTAAATATAAGGTATACAATTCCAACGATAATGGAAGTAGAAATACCAAAAACTAGAACAGGTCCTGCAACAGTGAACATTTTTCCACCAACACCCATTACATATCCTTCTGATTTATATTCCATAGCTGGGGAAACAATTGAATTGGCAAAACCAGTAATAGGAATCAAAGAACCGGCTCCAGCGAATTTTCCGATTTTGTTAAATAAATTTAATCCTGTTAAAAAGGCAGATATTCCAATTAATAAAATGGAAACAATTGTGCCTGATGTTTGAGTATCAAATCCACGTTCTTTGCATATATTAAGTATAATCTGCCCAACTGTACAAATTAGACCACCAACCCAAAAAGCATGAAAGCAATTTTTTAGAATGGGAGAATTTGGTGATTTCTTATCCACGTAATTTTGATAAGTTTGTTTTGTTTCTAAAGGATTCATATCAATAACCTCCTAACTATCTTTACGATTTAAGTCAACAGTAAAACTTAAATCCAAATCTACAAAATATTCAGAAATTCTATCTCCATCAATATTTGCTCTTTGCTCGATAATTTTAATTTCTGACAAATAATCAATTGTTTTTGAAGCTTCTGCTATTGCTTTAACAATTGCGTCTTTCCATGAAATAGTAGAGCTTCCCGTTATCATTAAATGTTTTTTTATATCCATATAAAACCTCCAAAAAAACTTTCATAAATATCATTTCCAAAAGTTAGAAAAAATATACAAAAATAGTAGAAAATCTGTCTCTTATACACATCTGACGCTGCCGACGAAGCTAGAAGTGTAGATC
>USQP01000198.1 GCA_900556945.1 uncultured Clostridium sp. | reverse complement strand
CGAGATTCCTACGCGTCTCGTGGGCTCGGAGATGTGTATAAGAGACAGATGCAAATATAAACGTTTTGAAGACAATTTATTTGGGCTTTTAGAGTAAATTCTATGGGATTTAAAAGAATGATATTAATATTTGTCCAAAATAGGACAGTTATTGCATAAGTTATTTGTAACAAGCAAAGCTCTAACAACTAACTTAAAATGTCCAAAAGGAAACGTCCCCAACTGGACAGGTTACATAAAAATGCAATAAACTAGGACTGCTACTAAATGTTATAGACAAAATTCGACAAATCAATAAAAACACTGAAGATACAAGAAATCAACTTGAAAGAACAAAGAAAAACATAAAAGAACTAGAAAGTAAAAATCACCTAATGCTGAAAACGAACGGCAATTTTCTGTTTCACAAGGAATGAAAAAATGTGGAACAATTCATAAAAAATAATAAAAAGAAGAAAGAATTTTCTAAGAATTTGAAAAGAAAGGAAAGAAAAAATATGGAACTAAAAGAAGGAGAATATTTTGCTGGTAGCTATGATGTTGCTGTTGTTGGCGCAGGACATGCTGGGTGTGAAGCCGGACTTGCAGCTGCTAGGCTTGGTATGAAAACTTTAATATTTTCTATTAGTTTAGAAGCAATTGCTAATATGCCTTGTAATCCACATATAGGAGGAAGTTCGAAAGGTCATTTAGTTAGAGAAATAGATGCACTAGGCGGTGAAATGGGAAAAAATATAGATAAGACGATGATTCAAATAAAAATGTTAAATACATCAAAAGGACCAGCAGTACATTCTTTAAGAGCACAAGCGGATAGAAAAAAATATCAAGCAGAAATGAAACACACACTAGAAAAGCAAGCTAACCTTGAAGTAAAACAAGGGGAAATTGTGGATATCAAGGTTGAAAATGGAGAAATTAAGGCAATTAAAACAGATTTAGGTGCTGTTTATGAGGTGAAAAGTGTAATATTAGCAACAGGAACTTACTTGAAAGGAAAAATATTTATTGGAGAATATGCAAAGGAAAGCGGACCAGATGGAGTTGCTGCTGCAAATAAATTATCCGATTGCTTAAAGAACATAGGAATTGATTTAATTAGATTTAAGACTGGAACACCAGCTAGAATTAATCGTAGAAGTATTGATTTTAGTAAAATGGAAGTACAAAAAGGAGATAGAGGAATCGAATCCTTTTCTTTTGAGAATGAGCCGAGAGATTTTGAACAAGTTGATTGCTATTTAACTTATACAAACGAGAAGACTCACAAGATTATCAGAGAAAATTTACATCGATCTCCCTTATATGCTGGAATGATTGAGGGAACAGGTCCAAGATATTGTCCATCTATTGAAGATAAGGTAGTTCGATTTAGCGATAAACCGAGACATCAAGCTTTTGTAGAACCAGTAGGATTAGATACAGAAGAAATGTATATACAAGGAATGAGTTCATCTTTGCCAGAAGATGTTCAAATAACTTTATATCATACTATACCAGGATTAGAACATGCTGAATTTACAAGGCCTGCGTATGCCATAGAGTATGATTGTATTGATCCTTCCAATTTAAAACTATCTTTAGAATATAAAGGAATTAATGGATTATTTATGGCAGGGCAAATTAATGGAACTTCAGGTTATGAAGAAGCAGCTTGCCAAGGTTTAATGGCAGGTATTAATGCAAGTAGAAAAATAAAAGGAGAAGAACCGATTATTCTTGATCGAACACAAGCCTATATAGGGGTTTTAATTGACGATATTGCCACAAAAGGAACGAATGAACCATATAGAATGATGACATCTAGAGCGGAATATAGACTTTTATTGAGACAAGATAATGCGGACTTAAGATTAACACAAATTGGACATAAAATAGGCCTTATATCGGATGAAAGATATGAAAATTTTAAACATAAGAAAGAAAACATTGAAAAAGAGATAGAAAGATTAAAACAACTAACGGTAAAACCAACTAAAAAAGTCAATGAATTGTTAAAGAAGTATGGAACAACAGAACTTACTACTGGAACAAAAATGGCTGAATTACTAAAAAGAACAGAATTGAATTATGAAAGATTAGAGCCAATTGACACAGAAAGGCCAGAACTTACAAAACAAGAAAAAGAAGAAGTTGAAATACAAGTAAAATATGAAGGATATATAAAGATGCAAGAAGCTCAAGTGGAAAGATTTAAGAAACTAGAAACAAAATTATTGCCAGAAGATTTAGAATATGAACACATAAAAGGAATTAGTTTAGAAGGAAGACAAAAATTAAATAAATTTAAACCACATTCAATTGGACAAGCATCTAGAATATCTGGAGTTTCACCTGCTGATATAGCAGTCCTTTTAGTATATTTACAACAAATGAAAAATGAAAGGAGTAAAAAATGAGTATAGAAGAATTTGAAAAAATGTTTCACAAATATTTACTAGAAATGAATATAGAACTGAATCAAGAGAAGATAGAAAAATTTTATCAATATATGCACTGTCTCTTATACACATCTGACGCTGCCGACGAAGCTAGAAGT
>USQP01000197.1 GCA_900556945.1 uncultured Clostridium sp. | reverse complement strand
AGCGTCAGATGTGTATAAGAGACAGATACAATCTATAAGAATTTTAATAGCAAGTTTATTGGGGGCTATCTATTCGATTCTAGCGTATACAGGAGTATTAAAAATATATGCTAGTTTCTTATTAAAAATAGTATTGTCTATATTAATTGTATATATAGCGTTTAATCCACAAAATGTAAAAAAAATGTGGAAGGATTTATTAATATTTTATTTAACATCCTTTGTATTTGGAGGCGCAGCTTTTGCACTTATTTATATCGTAAAACCTCAAGATATTATAATGAAGAACGGACTTTTCTTAGGAACATATCCCCTAAAAACAGTCATGTTAGGAGCTGTTATTGCTTTTGCTGTTATCATAGCTGCTTTTTCGATTGTAAAAAGCAGAATTTCCAAAAAAGATATGTTTTGTGAAATAGAAACAAAGATAAATAACAAAATAGTAAAAACGAGAGCAATGATTGATACAGGAAATATGCTTAAAGAACCAATTACGAATACGCCTGTGGTCGTAGTAGAACATACATTATTGTATGAATGCATACCGAAAGAAATTTTAGATAACTTAGAAAATATAATAGGGGGTGATTTTGAAAAAGTACCAGAACAAATAAAAGAAAAATATATTTCGAAATTAAAGCTGATTCCATTTTCTTCCTTAGGGAAGCAAAATGGAATGTTACTAGGGATAAAACCAGAATATATAAAAATAATCAAAGAAGAGGAAGAAATAAAGAAAAATGTAATAATAGGAATTTATAATAAATCATTAACAAAAAAAGGGGAGTACAGGGCTTTAATGGGAATAGAATTAATATAAAATTAAAGGAGTGGATGAAATGAAGTTAGTTGATTTAGTGAAAAATAGCATAGATACAATTTGTGCAAAATATTTGGGCAAAAATAATGAAATAGAATATTTGCCCATTTTTTACATAGCTGGAAGCCAAACACTGCCTCCTCCATTATCTCCAGAAGAAGAAGCTGATCTAATAAAAAAATTAACTGAGGAAGATAATTTAGAAGTTAGACAAATATTAGTAGAAAGAAATTTAAGACTAGTAGTTTATATTGCAAAAAAATTTGAAAATACAGGAATTGGAATTGAAGACTTGATATCAATTGGAACAATAGGATTAATGAAGGGAGTCAATACGTTTAATTCAGAAAAGAAAATAAAATTAGCAACTTATGCATCAAGGTGTATTGAAAATGAAATACTAATGTTTTTAAGAAAAAGTAATAAAATAAAAGGAGAGGTATCGATTGATGAACCTTTAAATAAAGACCGAGATGGAAATGAATTACTTCTTTCTGATATATTAGGAACAGAGCCAGATGTGACTTCTAGAAATTTAGAAGACGAAGTAGACAAGGCTTTGTTAAGAAGTTCTATATCAAAACTAAAAGATAGAGAAAAAGATATTATGGAAATGAGATTTGGTTTTAAGACAGGAAAAGAAAAAACGCAAAAAGAAGTGGCAGATGAGCTTCGGAATATCACAAAGTTATATTTCTAGATTAGAAAAAAAAATCATCAATAAAATGAAAAAAGAAATTACTAGTAAAATTGGATAGTGTATAAAAAACCTTAATTTGGAAATACTTGAATTAAGTAAATTTCAAAGGAGGTTTTTCTTTTGTTAAACAATAAAGTAGAAATATGTGGAGTAAACACATCTAAATTACCTTTATTAAGTAGAGAAGAAAAAGAAGAACTATTCGTAAAAATAAAAGCAGGAGATGAAGAAGCAAGAACAACATTTATTAATGGAAATTTAAGATTGGTATTAAGTGTTATCCAAAGATTTTATGGAAGAGGAGAAACAGCAGACGATTTATTTCAAGTTGGATGTGTAGGATTAATCAAAGCAATTGATAATTTTGACTTAAGTCAAAATGTACAATTTAGTACTTATGCAGTACCAATGATAATTGGAGAAGTAAAAAGATATTTAAGAGATAATAATAGTATAAGAGTGAGTAGATCAGTTAGAGACTTAGCTTATAAAGCAATTCAATTTAAGGAAAAGTATGCAAAAGAGAATGGGAAAGAACCACATATAGATGAAATAGCAAAAGAATTGGGAGTAGAAAGAGAAGAAATTATTTTTAGTTTTGATGCGATACAAGATCCTGTATCCTTACAAGAACCAATCTATAGTGATGGAACAGAAAATATATACATTATTGATCAAATCAAAGATAATAAAAATACGGATGAATTATGGGTAGAGAACATGACGATAGCAGGAGCACTAGAAAAATTAAATGAAAAGGAAAGAACGATTGTAACAAAAAGATTTTTTAATGGTAGAACTCAAATGGAAGTAGCAGAAGAAATAGGTATATCACAAGCACAAGTATCAAGATTAGAAAAAAGTGCGATTGATCATATAAAAAAGTTTTATAAATGACCAAAAGAATTCCTTCTTTTGGTTTTTATTTATAAGGTTTACTAAGAATAAATAGCATAAAAATGGAAAAAGAATATAATCTGTCTCTTATACACATCTCCGAGCCCACGAGACGCGTAGTAATCTCG
>USQP01000196.1 GCA_900556945.1 uncultured Clostridium sp. | reverse complement strand
GAGCTCGGAGATGTGTATAAGAGACAGCTTTTATTCCAAATATTTCATTTTCTATCCGTGAAAATAGATTGTTTTTATCTTTTATAAAAGTTAAATTGCAATCCTCCTATAAAGAACGAATTACCTTTTCTTCTTTTTTTGTACAGAAAATCCAAATTTTCCTATTTTATTTCCCATCTGATAATAATGACCATTAGAATAAGCTATAAGCTCACATTTTGATATGTCAAAAGCACCCTTTTCATCAATATATTTTTCATCACTGTTTATTGCTAAAACCTCTGCAATGAACATATGATGCGATCCTAATTCTCTTATCTCTTTTACTTTGCACTCTACTGATACTGGGCTTTCTTTAATCATTGGGCAGCTCACAAAATGAGCCTTTTCTTTATGCAATTTCATTTCTTTAAACTTATCTACTTTTTCTCCTGTTTTTACGCCACACCAATCAGTAGCTCTAGCTAAATTCTTATTTGTTAAATTGATTACAAATTCACCTTGCTCTTTGATTAAATGATAAGAATATCTAGATGGTCTTACTGATATATATACCATTGCTGGATTCGTATTTAAAATTCCTGTCCAGGCAACTGTTATGATATTTGATTTTTCCATTGTACCACAACTAACCATAACCGCTGGTAATGGATACAAAAATGTTCCTGGTTTCCAAATTACTTTACTCATCTTATCTGCCTTCCTTTTTTAGTTTCTTAGCATTGTCTCTCTTTTGTTGTTCCTTCATAATCATAACTGCTGTCATACTTTCTTGCTCCATTGGATTTAATCCTTCTTTTCCCAAAGTAGTATTATATTCTCCATTTTCTTTCTTTTCGATTAATCCAATATATCCATCATTATATTTAGAACCTTCTATCATATCTTCTGACAATAATTTATTCACAACGCAGTCATAATATTGTGGATTAACTGGCTTTCCTGTCTTTTCATCAATTTCTAAGTCGGATAACAATAAATCTGTATAAATTATATCTCTTTTTTCTTCTCCATTTATTGTTTTTATTACCTCGTATTCACCTATATCTGATTCTAAAACTCCCGTACAATTTTCAAAAATAATTTCTGCTGTTTTTCTTATAAAAATATTTCTTTCAAAAATACTTCCCTCGTTTTCTAAAGAAATATATGGTGTTCTTTTTGCTTCTATTCTTACCACCTTTTCTTTTCCTTCTCTATTCGTATTTATTAAGTCTTTATTATAATAGTTTTTCTTTGAATACTTTATTTTTATAAGTTCTTTTCTATATTTTTCATTAGCTTCTTGCTCTTTTTCATTTAAGTCTTTTTCATATTCTTTTCTTTTTTCGGGAGTATCTATTAAATTATAATATTGTTTGGCTTTTGCGATTCTATATTCAACTTTTTTTCTTTGCCTAAATCCTATACTTTTGTCTTGCAATGCTTGATTATATCTTTCCATTATTCTATTATAGGATGATTTTATTAGAGAATTCACTCTATTTACCGAATACATGTTAAGACTCTTTTCAGAAATGTTGAAAAAATCATATGCTGTTTCATCAATTAAAGGTCTTTCTTTTTTTCTTTCTATTCTTTCTAATTCTTCATTATATATATTTCTTAAGGGTTGAGATTTTATCGTCTCATATGCGGTTGTAAGTTCTTGCATGTTTTTTTGAATTTCTTTTATTTTTTCAGTGCCTGTATTCATTTTTATTCCCTGCTCTAGAACCTTCATTTTAAAATCATATGATTGTTTTATAATTTTGTCTTTTTGTTCTTCTTCTCTAGTCGCCAATTCAAATACTCCATTATCTTTTTGATGTAATATCCAATTTATTATTTCACTTTTAAGCCCTAAAATTTCATAACAATTTTTCTTTTTATCCATTGTATCCCTCCAATCGTCTTCCTACTATATTTTACCACATTTTCTAAAATAAAGCAAAATCATAAAAAACAGACTACAAATTAGAGACTTTCTAATTTCTAGTCTATCTTTTATATTACCTATAAAATAAAAAAAATCTAGCAACAACCTATCTTCCCAGCAGGGTAACCCACAAGTATTTTCGGCACATTTAGGCTTGACTTCTGTGTTCGGAATGGGAACAGGTATTACCCCAAATGTTATCGTCACTAGAAAATTATCGTGTTTAGCACACTCAAAAATACATAGATGAATTTAGGTTCTTGTTTTAGTTTATCGATTAACTTCCTTCTTCTTTCTAAAATTGTGGTTAAGCCCTCGATTTATTAGTATTGGTCAGCTTAATACATTACTGTACTTACACCTCCAACCTATCTACCACATAGTCTACGTGGAATCTTACTACCTTACGGTATGGGATATCTTATCTTGGGGTGGGCTTCACACTTAGATGCTTTCAGCGTTTATCCCTTCCCTACTTAGCTACTCAGCCGTGCCGTTGGTACGACAACTGATACACCATTGGTAAGTTCAACCTGGTCCTCTCGTACTAAGGTCAACTCCCCTCAAATATCCTTCGCCTGCGACAGATAAGGACCGAACTGTCTCACGACGTTCTGAACCCAGCTCGCGTACCGCTTTAATGGGC
>USQP01000195.1 GCA_900556945.1 uncultured Clostridium sp. | reverse complement strand
CGAGATTACTACGCGTCTCGTGGGCTCGGAGATGTGTATAAGAGACAGGGTTAATATATGATATGGCAGAATTATTCAAAGTTTTTGCGGATTCAACAAGGATGAAGATAATTTATGCGCTTATGGAAAAAGAATTATGCGTTTGTGATATTGCAAATATTGTACAAACAACTCAATCGGCAATTTCTCATCAATTAAGAATTCTAAAACAAGCTAAACTAGTAAAATATCGAAAAGAAGGAAAAGTAGTTTATTATAGTTTAGACGATGAACACATTTCTCAAATTGTAACGAAAGGTCGTGAACATATTGAAGAGTTATAGATATATCTTAGAAGGTTTAGATTGTGCTAGTTGTGCAAAAAAATTAGAAGATAAAATTGCAACGACAGAAGGATACGAGGATGTTACTGTGAATTTTTCTACATTGAAATTATCTTTTAAAACGAATAAAGAAAATCCAAAATCAGAAATAATAAAACTTGTGCAAGCCTTAGAACCTGACGTTAATGTGGTAGAGCCTAAAGATATGCAAAAGAACAAAGAACAAAGAAAAAACTATGATATAGGAAGACTAATTGTAGGTATTTTAATTTATTTTATAGGTACGAATTTAAATTTCAACTCTATTGTACAAAATACATTTATTGTCATTGCTTTTATATTATTACTTTCTAGAACAGTAAAAAAAGCATTTACACAAATTAGAAAAAGAGTGTTAGATGAAAATGCCTTAATTACGATTTCAGTTATAGGTGCTTGTTTTGTTGATAAAGTAATGGAAGGTATTATGGTTATTACACTATATGAAATTGGCAAAATATTAGAAGCGCGAGCGATTGACAAAACGCGTAAATCAATTTCTAATTTAATGGATATAAAACCAGAATATGCCAATTTAAAAGTAGGAGAACAAGTAAATCAAGTTAGCCCAGAAACGATAAATATAGGAGATACTATATTAGTAAAAACAGGAGAAAAAATCCCATTAGATGGTGTTGTAATAAAGGGTGAAGCAGAAATAGATAATTCGGTCTTAACAGGAGAAAGCAGACTGATAAAGGCAGAAGAAAAATCAAAAGTACTTTCAGGTGGGATTAATGTACAAGGACTTCTAGAAATTAAAGTAGAAAAAACTTATGAAAATAGTACAGTAAGTCAAATTTTAAATTTAGTTGAGAATGCTACAGATAAAAAAGCCAAAACAGAAACATTTGTAGCAAAGGCAGCTAAAATCTATACGCCAATTGTATTAGGATTAGCGTTATTAGTAGCTATATTTATGCCGATTTTAATAAAAAATGTGACTTATAGTGAAAGTATCTACAAGGCGCTTATTTTCTTAGTTATATCATGTCCGTGCTCGATTGCTATATCGGTACCACTTAGTTACTTTAGTGGTATTGGAAAAGCATCCAAAAATGGAATTTTAATAAAAGGTAGCGATTATCTAGATGGTATTAAAGATATAGGACAAATCATATTTGA
The DNA here is from genome assembly GCA_900556945.1 of uncultured Clostridium sp. GTDB lineage: Bacteria > Bacillota > Clostridia > TANB77 > CAG-508 > CAG-269. The sequence goes on along the minus strand of USQP01000195.1, from coordinate 1,078 downwards.
TAAAACTGGAACAATTACAACAGGAAAATTTAAAGTAAGTCAAATAAATAGGTTAAATGAAAAATACAGCAAAGAGCAAATACTAAACTACTTTGCTATGGGAGAATGTTTTTCAAATCATCCAATTGCAAAATCTATATTAAAAGAAGTAGAAGGAGAGATCGATACAACAAAAATTTCTAATTTTGAAGAAATAGCCGGAAAAGGATTGAAATATAATTATGAAGGTAGAGAAATTAAAATTGGAAATAGTAGTCTAGTAGGATATAGTAATAATGAAAAAGAAAATTATGGAACAACTTTGTATTTAAAAGTTGAAGAAGAAATTGCAGGAAGTATATTAATAACGGATGAAATAAAACCAGATGCTAAGATAACAATAAAGAAGTTAAAGAGTTTAGGAATAAAAACTAGAATGTTCACAGGAGACAAAGAAACGATTGCTAAGGTGATTGCAAAAGAAGTGAAAATAGATGAGGTTAAAGCAGAAATGCTACCTCAAAACAAATATAATGAATTAGAAAAAGTATTAAATTCTAATCAAACAAATAAAAAGGTAGCTTATGTAGGAGATGGGATTAATGACAGTCCGGTTTTAGCGAGAGCAGATATTGGTATATCGATGGGTGGAATTGGATCTAGTTCAGCAATAGAAGCATCTGACATGGTAATCATGACAGATGAATTGGAAAAAATAGTAGAAGCTATTCAGATTTCTAAAAAAACCAATCGAATTATAAAAGAAAACTTAATCTTTTCTATTGGCGTAAAAGTCCTAATTTTAATTCTTAGTTTGTTTGGAATTGCTGATATGTGGGAAGCTGTTTTCGCAGATGTTGGAACGACATTGATTACCATTTTTAATACAATTCGAATTTTAAAATAAAAGTTAAAGGTGTATGATATTTTATTTTTGACACCTTGTGTGTCGCAACCAATCCAATAAGAATTTATAGAAGATTGCTCCAATCGCACTCGCTGAAGCTCATTTGGTCGCTTACGCGGTGTTTAAAAAATAAAATATCATACACCTGTCTCTTATACACATCTCCGAGCCCACGAGACGCGTAGTAATCTC
>USQP01000194.1 GCA_900556945.1 uncultured Clostridium sp. | reverse complement strand
GAGATTACTACGCGTCTCGTGGGCTCGGAGATGTGTATAAGAGACAGGATTAAAATAATCTCTACAGCTTGAAAAACTGTAATTTTCGGCTTTATCTATTATATTAGCTTTTACTGGATTCATATGGATATATTGAATACATGAATATAAATGTTTTTCATCTTTTATAATTTCACTATAAAATCTATCTTTAAAAACATAGCCTACTCTATTATAAATTTTATTGTAAAAACTAGCAAATAAAGTATTGGTTAATTTCATCATTGTAGAAATATCTGAAATGTCATTACAATATAGTAAAAGATGGACATGGTTATCCATTATACAATAAGCAATGATTGTGACTGAAAATTTGTTAGAATACTTGTTAATAAGCTGTAAATAATAATTTTTACTTATGGACTTGCTAAAAATAAATTCTTTATTGAGACCTTGACATACGACATGAAAGAATCCGTTTGAAAAAATATTTCTTGGTTTTCTAGGCATAAATTTCCTTTCTTGTAAAAAATAATAATATGAAATAATAAAAATATTATATCTTGAATCATAGAAAAATGCAAGAAAAAATATTGAAATTTTTGCTCCGTCCCCCAAATTTTATTTTGTCGAAAACTTCTAATAAATCGACAAAACTTCTTATTTTTTACTCTTGGAAAATAATGGAAAAAGATTTATAATACAAAAAGAAAAACTTAGGAGGAGGTAAATGATGGAATCGAAATTTTATGAAAAGGACAAGCTTCTAGTTTTTAAAATAACAGATGAAATTGATGACCATAGTGTGCAAATGATAAGGAGGAAAGCTGATTATGAAATGGAAAGATATATGCCTAAAAGAATTGTATTTGATTTTGATTGTGTTACTTTCATGGACAGTGCAGGAATAGGGTTCATAATAGGAAGGTATAAATTTGCTAATATATTAGGAGCAAAGTTAGAAGTAGCGAATCTAACACAAAGTGTAAAGCGAATTTTTGAAATGAGTGGCATTTTAAAATTAATACCAGTAGCAGAGGCTTATTAGAAAAATAACCAAAAACAAAAAAATCTGTCCAAAAATGGACAGCTACTGCATAAGTTATCTGTAACGAGCAAAGCTCTAACAGCTAACTTAAAAGAAAAACGTCCCCAACTGGACATTTGGAAAGGAATGAAAATGATGAAAGAAATTTTTAATAATGAGATGAAATTAGAGTTTATTAGTAAATCCTCAAACGAGGCATTTGCTAGAATTGCTGTTGCAGCTTTTGCTTCTCAGCTAGATCCAACAATTGAAGAGTTAGCAGATATAAAAACAGCAGTTTCGGAAGCAGTTACAAATTGTATTATTCATGGATATGATAATAAACAAGGAATCGTAAAGATTGCAGCAAAATTAAAAGAAAATGAAATAATAATCGTAATATCGGATAAAGGAAAAGGAATTGAAAATATTGATGTAGCAAAAGAACCATTATATACAACGAAACCTAATTTAGAAAGATCTGGAATGGGATTTACTATTATGGAAAGTTTTATGGATAGTATGAAAGTAGAATCTGTTTTGGGACTAGGTACGAAAGTTACCATGTCAAAAATTATTAAACCAAAAGAAGAAAAAGAAGAGGAAGATTTTGAAATGTTAATCAAAGACTAAAGAAAAGTGGGGAAATTATGTACGAAAATAATTTAGAAACAATAAAGAAGGCCCAGGCAGGAGATAAATTAGAATTAGAAAAATTAATAAAGGATAATAATCGGATTAATATGGAGTATCGTAAGAAGATTCAATGGAAGAGGGTATGAATTAGAAGACTTATATCAAATAGGATGTATGGGTTTTATTAAATCGATAAAAAGATTTGATACTAGTTTTGAAGTGAAACTTTCAACTTATGCAGTTCCATACATGATAGGAGAAATAAAAAGATATATTAGAGATGATGGACCAATTAAAGTAAGCAGAAGTATTAAAGAGTTAGGGATTAAGATACGAGAATTAGAAAGAGAATACTTGGCTAAAAAAGGAAAAGAAATAACAGAAGAAGAAATACAAGAAGAATTAAAAGTTTCAAAAGAAGATATATTACTTGCAAAAGAAGCAAGCAAAAGTATAGAATCAATTGAAAGTTCCACTTATACAAATTTAAAAGATGGAAATACGATTAGTTTAATAGAAAAACTTTCAACAGATAAAGATGAAGAAGAATGGTTAACCAATAAATTAGCAATTAATGATTTAATTAATGGATTAGAAAAAAGAGACAGGGAAGTAATTCTGCTTCGATTTTTTAAGGATAAAACACAAGCACAAGTTGCTAAAATATTAGGCGTAACACAGGTTCAAGTATCAAGAATAGAACGTAGAATATTAAATAGTATGAAAATGAAATTGAGTTCGTAGATAAAAATAAAGAAAGGTGATAAAATGAAAAAGTTTTTTATCTATTTTTTTGCGTTCATTTTTATCTGTTTTCTTTTACCAGCTTTGTTAACAAAAAGAAATATGGAAACGTCAGTTGAAACAGAAAAAAATGCTTTACAAGAAGAAATAAAAAATGAGAAAGAAACAGAATTATTAGAATATGATTATAAACTGTCTCTTATACACATCTCCGAGC
>USQP01000193.1 GCA_900556945.1 uncultured Clostridium sp. | reverse complement strand
AGATTACTACGCGTCTCGTGGGCTCGGAGATGTGTATAAGAGACAGAATATATACATTGATATTATTGCATTTCTTGCTATAGGAGACTTTTCTATTATATAATAAATTCCAATTGTTGTATAATATATTAGTGGTATAATCATTACATTTACTCTGTTTGTATTTGGTTCACACACAAATAGTAATAAAAATGCTGCGATAAACCATATATTAAAACAAATATTTACTATTTTATTTCTCTGTTCTTTTTTAAAATTATAACATAGTCCTATAAGTGTAAATGGTAAAGAAAACACATAGGTTATTCCAAAGAAACTTATTAAATTCCAAGGATGATCATTATCTTGACATATAAATAATTTCATTGCCTCTATGAAATTTTGTAAACTTTTTGTAAAAAAATCTTTTGAAAATACTGAAGATATCTCTTGATATCTATTTGCAGTAAGTCTTGGTATTGTCATAAATGATAAATTTATTTGTGGCAAATCAAATGTATTTATCATCACATATAATATTAGTGGCAAATCTATTACACATATTATAATGAATGCTATTACTAATTGTTTTATTGATACATAATTTTTCTTTAATAATATCAATAACAATGGTATGATAAATACCGGCAAAAAGAAATATGAAGTTCCATATGCATATCCTGAAAGTGCAAGTATTCCAATTCCCAGGTATAACCAGATGCTCTTTTTGTTTTTTAAAAATTCTACTATAAAAAATACAGAATATAATATTAAATCTGGAAATAAATTAGATTCCAGTCCCCACCTACTTTTCATTATGTGCCAGGGGCAAATTGCCATAAATGCTAATCCTACTAAAGCTACTTTTCTATTTATATTTTTTCTTAATAGTTGATAAAAAATAATAAGGGATATACATCCTATAATTGCCATTGGTAATCGAACTGATAGTGTATTTAATCCCAATATTCCAACAAACAACATCATAATCTCTGAATATAATACATTTTGTCCACTCCCCCAAGCGATAAACTGAGCAGGAAAGATATTATTATGTCTATCCACTCCATAATGCAAAAGTGAAAAAGCCTCATATCCTGCCGATGCTTCATCTTGATTTAATCCTTTCGGTAATACGCCTATCCCTATAAGTCTTACTAGAAATCCCACTATTAAAATTGTTATTACTAATATTTTATACTTATTTTTATTTATTGTCTCTTTCATATTATCCTTTCTCCTAAAACCTACTTTTTCCATTTTTCCTGTATCTTTTTAATTTTTTCTTTTTCCTCTTTCCAGTTTTCGATACAAACAGAAGCAAATGGAATTAATATCAATATATAAGATATGATGTATCTTGATTTTGCTTCCCATAAAATGTGGAATAAAAATCCGCCAACAAATACTATTATTAGAAGAATCATTTCATTTGTTAAATTATTTCTATATTTTATCATCACTAAAATAGATGAACCAAAAATAATTAATACAATTGCTTTTTGATATATTAATAATTTCTCTGTTTTTTGTTTCACCATTTCATCTATTATAAAGGCTTTTTCATCATTTATTTCTTCATTATTATCTATACTTTTAAAATTATAACTTTCATTATACCAAATTCCTGCATAAGTATTTTCTGTCCACATAGATGCTATTTTTCCACCATAAAATTTCACAAAATATTTAGGATGTTGAACAAAATAACTAATTCTTTCCTTAATAGCATCCTCATATTGCCCTTTCGAGGCTTCTATATCATCCCAGGCCCAAGTGCCATAATCACTATACCACCCATTAGCTCTATAACTTTCTTGCATCCCTATATATAAAAATCCTAAAGTTGGATATTGTTTATTTTTATCTAATTCTAGTTTATTTTGTAACGTACTTTTTATAGTTGAAGCTGGCAAGATTGCTATTGCAATAAATAACACTATCATTATAATACTTAAAAATATATTCTTTACATTTTTTTCATTCTCTTTCATTATGTTTAAAATGAAATAAATTAATAGTGCTATCATATATATTAGATTATTCATTCTTAAAATATATCCTATTGACATAAAAATAGCTGACAATACAATATATCTTTTTTTGCTTTCCATTCCATATTTCATGGCAAAATATATTGATAAAAAACACATTGGTATACTAGAAATATCGCCATACACAAATGTTGATAATAATGGTAAAGTAAAAAATGTTCCTATTAAAATAAAAGTCTTGGTTTTATTTACTTTATACTCTTTTTCCAATTGCTTACTAATTAGCAATAAAGCAATTACTGTAATTGCATTTGCTATTACGTTTAAATATTGTAGTAGAATAACATTTGTACTTCCAAATAGTTTAAAAATTGCTACATACACCGTAGCCAAAGTTAATTGTTGGGGATACAATTCAAGGTATTGTGAATGTGTTAATTCTTCCCAATCACCATTATACATTTTTAAAGCTGCTGTATAAACTGATCTTTGGTCATATGCTGGTGTCGCTTGTCTAAGATTAATCCAGCAGATTTGACCAACTATATAAATTACTAAAAACAATATGAATATTAGTACTTTTACTTTTTTATTAATTTTTATTGTATCTAGTTTCTTGCTAATAACTAATATTGATAT